>JAOUJM010000279.1 GCA_029883265.1 Gammaproteobacteria bacterium | reverse complement strand
AGTGATTTTAGAAATATGCTGAAAAAGATCATTTTGAGGTAGCACTCAATGTTGAACTCGACGATCACCAGGGTTACGACAAACACCAGGCGTCAGGCTACCCAAACAGCCGCAATGGCTACTCCACAAAAACATTGGTGACTGATAATGGCTTGTTTGAGGTGGGCGTTCCTCGGGATCGCGACCGCCTTTTTGATCCGTGCATCGTCAAAAAATTGCAAACGTGGTTGAACAATACAAACCGAGGAAATCGAAAGCTCAACAAGTAAGACAATCGCGTAGCTCGCTATTTTTAACTAGTCTATAACAAAACAAAGAATATTTCTGAATTGTGACATTTAGTGGGTAAGCATTGAATAGACAAATTATAACTGCTAAGTTGGCACTCCAGTATACCGTCTTCTACGTTCGATCAGTTCTAATTTTTTTCGTAAGAGTTCTATAACACCTGTTCTTAGTCGACCATCACAGTACGGCCGCATATCAATAGATCCGTAATAAAGATCTGTAATAAAGACGCTCATTGCCGTAATGAAACCATCTGCGAAATTTGTGACAGCAATTAACGATTGCCGACCATCATAATTTGAATTATAATTGCCGTCATAATAACAATGGTATTCGGATGAGATGCCAATCCAATTGTTTCAAATAACAATCGGTTAAAATAATTCATAAAATCTGAGGTTGTCAATATGATCCTCTCTGTCCAGAAGATACTAGCACTTTTCACCGTACTTGTTTTTCTCATTGCATGCAGCCAATCTGAGTCTCCCAATGAAACACTACCTCATGTTAAACCTGATGCCGTGACGACATTCAGCGCAGAGCTGAATCGAAAAAACCAAATTGTATTGAATTGGGCTTATGATGAACTGGCTGATTCAGTTGAGTTTGTTGTTCGGCGTTCAAGCGAGTCAACACCGCAAGACGTTACACATGGCATTCTGGTTTTTCAGGGATATGAAACTGAATTTATCGACAATGTAGAATCTGATGATTTGTATTTTTATTCAATTTTCGTCATCAACAAAGCCGGTAATGTATCCCCGGCTTATTCAATCAGCATTGATGTTGTACTTGACGTCACACCACCCGCACGTGTTGGCAATGTGGTAACAAATGTTTTTGGTGACAACCAAATCCGATTGATTTGGGCTAATCCGGATGATGAGGATTTACTGGAAGTTGTCATTCGTCGCATTGAAGCAGATTCAGCACTGGGTGTAGCAGATGGTACAATTGTTTTCCAAGGGATTGCTAACGAATATGTCGATACAGCACCGAAATCCATTGAGTACAAATATGGATTTTTTACTTTGGATCATGCTGGTAATAGCAATAATATTCCCATAATGGTGTCTGTGACAGCAAGCGATCTATTGCCGCCGCAATTAATTCTGCTAACCCACGATAATGGCGATCAAGCCATTGATCAGGAGTCTGTTGTTGAAGTTACATTTTCAGAAGGAGTCAATATTGAGTCCCTGATTTTAATTGCAGACAATCAAGAGCAAGATGAAATTGAAATCGGAAACTATGTGCTCTCAGAAGATCGCGCAACAATCCAAATTGACTATGCGTCCATCTCGAATATTCTGCCTGACATCAGTTACCGAATTGAGATCGTGGTCTCAGACAATAGTGAAAACGTGGCCCTAATCACACCAGAACAACTCGTGGCCATCCTAATTCCTGACACTTTTGCTCCAAATATTCTGGCTGTTTTTCCTCAGGAGGCCGCCACCAATGTTCCTACCACTAGCCTTGCCCGAATTGTTTTCAGTGAAAGCGTACACCCACTAGTTCAATGGGAAAATTCTATTCAAATAGACAAAGGGTTAATACAGAATTTTCGAGAAACTCGTTATCAAGGAGACCCAACAATTGAGTTTAATATGATTAATTTGCCTGGAGACGAATTAATTACGTTGAGTGTCGACGACATTTTAGACGATAAAAATAATGGGCTGACGAATTTTACCTGGAGTTTCACGGCATCCGAAAACGTTTTACCCGTTGTGATAAACCGTTATCCGCGCACTGGACAAAAATTAGTGGGTGTTGATGTAAAACCCAGCTTCACTTTTAACAAGCCACTTAATCCGGCGACAATTAATGGAACGGAATTCACGGTTGGTAATTTAAACTTGGCCGCCGTGTTGAGCGATGACCATCAAACACTGGAGCTGCAACCACCTGAAGGCGGGTTTGGCTACGGGAACAAGTACAATTTAGTTATTTCTGGTCAAACGATTGAAGACATGGATGGCAATAGTATTGGCCGTATCACATCAAATTTCGACACACTCGGTGAGCCGGTCATGCTCAACGTACACAGCGATAGTGAGGTGAAACTACTCGATGTGCAATTCGCTCCCAATGGTCACGGTATCATGTTACTTAGGGTTTCTAATGGGCATAGGGATACATTAACCTATCACGAGTTTGTCGATGGCTTTTGGAGTAATCAAAAAATCATTGCTAGTTTTGCTCCGGACAATTTCTCTTTTGAACAATTAGCCGTAAGCAATGACGCTGCAGTAGTCATAGTCAACGAGCGTGCTTATTTAATTGGCCCAGATGGACTCGAAAAAATTATAAACGGAGGACGTTACGACGCCGCTAACCAACAGGAAGTGGAATCCGAAGTCGCATTATTCGCTTATACGAACCACGATGGTAATGAAATACTACTCATTACGCGTGATAATTTTTACTATTATGAAATCCATCCTGGGAGTGGTGGTACTTTCTCACATACCTCTTATACCAAGGAAAACAAAACACGTCATATTTATGGACACATGTACCGCAATGGCACTTGGACACAGACACTTATACACGAATACCCAGGAAAACATCTTTTCGAGTCCAATGAATTCTCACGTCAACACGTACACCTAAGTACGACCAATGGTGAAACTCCTTATTTGATCACAATGAAATTCTTTGACACAGTTTATTCAAACGGATCACGTTATGGAATTAAGCTATTTGATGGTACACAATGGGTGAAACCCAGTGTCAATGTGGAGTGGGACAGGTTTCGTAGTATATCTCACTTACAAAACGGTAAGGATGGTGTCTACCATCACCTTTTTAGAACTCGACCAAAATTGTCTTCGAATGGGAAAGATGATTTCTATTTCTCCGTTTTTTCTTCAGCAGAACCCGCAGTCCAAACATTGTTGATGGAAGATACTGCGGACTACTGCGCAGATTTCGTCACAATTGGGACACAATTACATTTAATATGTAAAAGACGAATAATTTCAGAAGACCAAAGCTTATATGAAGCCGCAGTATTACACTACATTTTTGAAAACAACGAGTTGGTGGCAAAAAATGAAGTGAAACGATTCGCACCGGGTGAATGGGCTAACATTGGAGAACTTGTTAAGGTTGGAAATAATTTGTTACTCATCGTCAATAATAGAAAAGATTACTATCAAATAGAACAAAATTACTTATCCTTCTCCACATACCGGAACGGTGAGTGGAATAATCAACCACAATCACAACCGGGTCTATTAATGAGCACTGTCGCTGGTGAAAAATTTGTATTGGCTTACAAAAAATATTCCTTGATTAACAAAGACGTCGAGATTTCCCTTAAAGGTTTTGACCAACAGTCTGGCTGGAGCGAATCACTTAATATCGCCAAAGTTCCGCGTGACTTATTAGATACGATCAACTTAAAACTAACTGATACTCAAAATCAGATTAAACTCTTGATGTCTGAAATGCTGCCGCAAAAAAGTGTAAGCATTCGCTCGGTTGATATTCAGAATAAAAAAATAGAAACCGGGACAATTAGTGTTCTCGACACGAATGCAATCAGCGGTTCCGTGATTGGCGGACCGGAAATTTATGAAAAAGGTAATCAGGCTATAATGGTCTGGTCGCAGAAACACGGCCTTGGAGAGCAATTCTATTTGCGCGACCTCAATCTCGGTGCGAATAGCGTCAACATCGATACTACAGCTTACTGGAATCCTGCGCGTATTCTCGCGGATGTCACATCTTTTCCTTCCATTGCATTTCAAGGCTCGAAAGCTTTTCTTGTTTGGGTCCAAGGAAATCACTTAATGGGGCAGTATTTTGATACCGAAACACGGGTTATCAGCAACTCACTATTACTTCATGAGTTTGCCGCAGATGTAGAATTACAAAGCGTTTATGCAGAGAGTAATGGCAGTGGTTTTCAAGTAATGGCACAGGCTAGTGATGAGCTTCATGTGTTGTTATCAGCGGACGGTATTGATTGGGAAAACACTATGCAAAGCTATGATATTGTTACAAGTGAAATCTTGCTTGCAAGTAATGGACAAGGATATTTCGCTTTAATGCGCGGTGAAAATCATTTGCATTTTTTATTCAACAATGGAGTTTCTCATGGTGTACTTGAGACCCATACAGATTTAGGATATCAATCCGATATCGAAATGGAAACGCTGAATAATCGCTATGTCTTAATGATCAGACACCGAGGCGACATTTATACTGCGATTCACGGTGAGGATGCCTGGGATTTGGAATTAACATTTTTGCTACAGAATTGTAGTTGTGACGGCCGATTAATAAAACAAGATTCAAAAATATCTTTATTTAAGACAAAGTGGCTTGAAGGGGTTACGGTTCAATATTCCTTGCAAGGAAACACTTGGGAGTCAGAGGATAGTATGCCGAAACTCGATATAACGGACAACAATTTAATACCGTCTAAGGGCAACGCATTTGTACTTTTGTATGCAGAGCAATTAGGACTAAGCGGACGCTATTTTTTCACACCAACGCAATATGATCGCAGAGGCTGGCTGCGTTCTTTCCCTCTCGGTACAACTTTTCACCTAGGCTCGTTAAGAACGACACAAAAAAGCAACGACGCTATTGCCGTTTGGCTAGAAGATAACCGAAGGGAGCTTTCCTTGCTCTCATCCTCTTCACGATTATGGCCTATTACGATCAATCCCATTCCATTGCCGGGTCTTGGAGGAGTTACGCCAAGCTTATAGCATTATTAACTTTCGAGCCAGCGTTGTCAGAAGTGGTGGCTTTCCAGCTAACGTTATTTGTTGAACCTATAGCTAGGATTGCAGACTCACTTTCTTGTGCATAGTGGCTATAAAATACTTGAGTCCAGTTTTGCCAAAAAAAAGAGGCAATTCGCATTGCCTCTTTTTTTATTTCGGACTCATGCTTAGTTGCGTCCGCTCATGACTGACCCTAGATCTAAACAACCTGCAGGATTGTTTAGTACCCAAGCTGCTAAGCCAATTACTCGATAACGATTGTTTTCAGTGATGTGTTGCAAATGCAGACGGTTCGCTGTGGTATTTGAAAAATAACCTTCATTCGCGCTATAGCTAGACGAGTCCGAGCGTCTGGCCCAGTTTAAGGTGACGATATCTCTAGAATAAAAATAATTATCAAGGCGATAGAGCAAGCTACGTTGGTGATTATCAAAGCTTCCAGCGATTGTTTTTATTGTTGCTACCTCAGTGTAGGTTGTATTGTCTAGGGCTTTTTCAGGCAAGGCTTCGCAGCCATAATAACTTGATATTGAAAAAGCCAAGCGGTCCCGGTTGACTAATGGTGTAACCATGGGGTTGTTGGTTGCGTCGGTTTCCACTTTTGCGGCTAGCATATTCGTTTGTTTTGAATCAAACATAGGATTATTTTCATTCAGTGAATCAGGATTGTAGCTAGTGTCAGTAACATCAAGAAGTTGCCATCCATCGACTTTGTTATAACGCAAATGATAAGTGGTCGAGGCCAGTGTATTTAGATTAAAGCCTGGAAAACTTAATTGCTCGCCACCCATTAACACTTGATCACCGCCATTGTATTGGATGTAACCGCTGCCTT
>JAOUJM010000278.1 GCA_029883265.1 Gammaproteobacteria bacterium | reverse complement strand
ATAGTCTTCATCGGTTTCACACTCCGGTAATTTCGTCAACACATCCACTAAATACTCATACGGATTGATTTCGTAATTCTTACAGGTGGCCATCAGCGAACAAAATGTTGCAGCCGCATGACCACCACGATCCGAGCCTACAAATAAAAAGTTTTGCAGCCTAAAGCCATGGGCCGAATATATTGCTCTGAAATTAGCCTAACAGCGGGTCGGACCTGAGTAACTAATTGATAAAATGTAAAAAGCTTCGATTATCTGGCTTGTTTTGAGGCTTATGCGGCCTTCTCTCGGTAAAAATGGTTGGTAAGGCAGTCAGTGTCGGATAGTCCCCGAAATTCACTATCTTTACGAAAACTATGTTCATCACTCACTCCAATACACGCTGCCGCCGCATGGTTTTATTAATTCAGATAAGCTGGAAAAAACTCATATGAACGCACAAAGAATGGTCAACATGAAGTATTTTGCAATAGTATGAAAAACGCCAATGGTCCGGATGACATATGGCGTCTTAGCGCTTGCGATTATGGTGATGATCACAGTAATGATGTACATTATTGGCGTAAGGCTAATTGGTGGAAATGCTACCGAATACATTGTTAATATCGCAAATTCAAATGTACAACCTGATTAGTTATTGTGGGTCAGACTGGTCCAGCTAGTCGCTTAGATAAAAATAGCTTCAATTAGAAGGTGTAATCCCCCTAACTCTCAACCCGCTCAACACTGTATGGAAAAACTCCTCTGATATATCTCCCGATGCCAGGTATAGACTGTCATGTCCATCGATAACAAAATAAATTCGATTGTCGGAAGGAGTTTCTGATTTGATCCAATATATATTGAGTTTATCCTTTGCTGCGTGGATGTACTTGGTGGATGTTTCCATGGACATGATTTTTCGTATGAGAGAAATGTCTTCACCGGTTAGCCGTTTTTTTCCGAGGGCTTCGAAAAAGTCTTTGTAAGTTTTTATGTTGAGCCCTTCGAATAGTCCTTTTTGTTGTAATGGAGTGAAGAACATATTTTTATTTTGCTCGACAAAAATGACACCTTGCTTGGAGTGGCCTTGCCCTCTAGTTTTAAAGCGAAGATCAAGTGTTGGTTCGCCAATGTTAAGAACCGCGACTTTTCCGACATATCGCATCGGGAGATTCATCAAGATCGGTTGATATTGAACGATGATGCAATCGGAACAATTAGTTTGCTCTGGCCATTGAATATGCTCCATTTCCGTCTGTGCAAACAGACTGTTTATGTAACAGGAAAATAGCAAAATAATCAGATGTGGGAGAAAAGGTTTCAACGCCATTGTGGCAGGCCTATTGATATATCGAGTTCAGAGGCAATCCGCAATGTTTGATTCCACTTCGCAATAACTGCTTTTGCACCGCTTGTCGAAGTTTCATTATTGAGGCTCTTGATCAATGCTTTGCCAATGGCTTTAGCGAGCCAACTTATAGTTGCGCGCCCCGAGGGTGGTGGAGGAATTAATTTAAACGTTTTTGAGCAATTATGGGTCTCTTGTAGCATGACTCCGAAAATCGCTGCAACACTGTTATTTAACTTTAAATTTGTTGCGACAGGAATTCCCGCGAATGAATAGAATGCTTCGATCATGTCTCAAAGTTGTTCTTTGCTCATATTATCTTCCATGTCTCTTTCTCTTGTTATTTAGACGAAAATTCTAGTTTAATAAACTTATTTTGTGAATACGGTAGCTTCTTGATTGGTCGTGAATTTGTATCAATGAACATAACACTTATGCTAGCGCTACCGTTCTTGTTTAAGCTACTAGGCTATCTTTAGATATAGGTAACTGTACCAATACGAAGTTGCCCAAAAAAGGATTTTTAGTTGCTAACTTTGAAGTGATTTGTCTATAAACACTCACCCCTTACAAACAAGATTGCAGCCACATTTACTAGTTCCAATCATGCGGAGTATGGGTTATGGACAACAAAAGTCGTCCATAACTCAATCCTAAATCTACAACCAGAAAATTAAATGTAGCAGTAAGCCTCACATTCCATAAAAAATCACCAAGCCACACCCACATTATCCAGATACCAGCCCCAGCCAGCTACCGTAGGGCCTGCTTGGGCTTTGAATCGAAAACGCACTTTTTGACCGAGATAGTTTTCTAACGAAATATTTTTTAGCGCCCAACCGTCAAAAGCTGCGGTTAGGTCTGATTCGCCGGTAAATGTCTCTGAAAAGTTTTGCCAGCCGCTCCAGCCGGTGCCATCGTCATTGAAAACGCTGATTTGTAAGACTGCGCTGCCATCACCGAGCTGATACCAGTGCCAAAATGAAAAATAGGCGCCGGGAATATTGGCGATTCGCATGCTGCGTGAGTAGAGGTATTGAATATAAAAATTGTTACCATTGAGATAAGTCCCCACGAGGCCACTGTGGGTGAATCCCTGTATGGGTACCGGTGCTTTTAGACCTGGAAGTCCGGCTTCCCAAATACTTTGTGTACGCCACCAGTTTCCTAGTCCATTGGAGAAGTCGTCTTGCATATTACTATCCACCAACAACACATCCTCCACTGCGATCTCAAAATTGTCGACAAAAAATCCTGTGACTCCTGAGTTTGCTTGGGAATAATAGGTGTCTTTGTAAAAAGACAAGCGCACGGATTTGCCTGCGTAAGCCGTTAAGTCTACACGTGGTTGTACCCAACCACCATTGCCACCCCAAACTGCCCCCGACACTTTCGCCCATTCGTCCCAGTGTCCACTATCGAGTTGTTCGGAAATTTCGATATAAGTGACGCCTAAGTACAGCATCCAGTATTGAAACTTCAGAATGATTTCCTGATCGGTTTCAAGCATGGGTAAATGAAATGTGGGTGAAACCAAACGCGCTTCGCGATCGGGTGTGTTGGTTTCGATGGTTGTGCCGACTAAATTGCTTCCTGCATAGGCCTCACGAATACCAATATTCGGTACTCCAATTTCCCAAATGCCTTCGCCTTCGGACCAACCTTGCCAGCCATTTTCAAACCCATTGATGTATGGTGTTTCGGCAGTGATGGCGACGGATTGTGTTACTGCGATCCTAACATCATCGATATACCAGCCATCGGCAGCGGTGGCGGAATTATTATCAAACGTGAATCCAAGCCGAATGCGTTTGCCTGCAAAGCGTGTTAAGTCTTCACTGGGATGCGCCCAAGCGTCACTAGTATGATGGTGTATTTGTGCCGAAATATTTTGCCATGCGGACCAGCCTTCAGTTTCAGAAAATTCAGAAATTTGAACGTGGGCTTTGCTTTCATCTTTGAGTTGATAAAACGTAGCATAGCGCAATGTGATTTCCTCGCCAGACAAAAGATCAGGCAATTCAAATACCGGACTGGTTAGGCGTGAGGTATAAACACCACTAATCTGTCCTGCTAATCGAGTACCTGCGAGTTGTGATCCACTGAATGCTTGTGCAGGTCCAAAATTATTAGGACTACCAATTTCCCATGCCATGCCATAATCAGCCGACCACACGCCAGGGCCGGATTCAAAATCTTCGATATAAGCAACATCCGATTCGACGATGATATTTTTCTGTTTGTGTATTTGAATATCATCAATAAACCATCCAAACCCACTATTTTCGCTGAGGTTCGCCAGTGTAAAGCTCAAACGAATTTTTTGACCTTGATATTCACTCAAATTCAAAGCGATGGGCGACCATGCAGGTGCGTAACGACTCACATTCATTGCGCGCCATTGACTCCATTCGCCGGGTGCTGTTTCGAAAGAAATTTCGGCTTGCGCAAGATCGCTTTGTCCGAGAAAAACTTGCTCGGCATAACTAAAATAAATTTGTTCATCATTGTTGATGACGGGTAATACAAACACCGGGCTGATTAAACGACCTTGTTGTTCTGCTGCATATTGTCCACTCAGCAATAGTGCCGCGACCTGGCTGCCATCAAGTGGTGTCACGGTTAAACCAAATTGTGGTACCGGAGGACCCGCTTCCCAGAGTTCGCCTTCCTTAGTCCAATCGTCAAGACCGGTTTCAAAACTTTGTTGATATGGAATACCTTGCGCGGCAACTGTAATTTGAATTCCATCAACGGCTTCGCCAGAAATATTGCCTTCTTCATCTTTAAACCAAACATATAATTTGATATTGCTGCCGTAGTCATAATTCTGTGACAATGTGTAGGCTTCGGTACGATTCAGGGTGACTGTTTTGTTAAGCTCCATCCAACCGGCTTGATCTGCGCCAGGTTTACTGGGAATGCTGCCGTTCTCAATACTTTCTGCAACGAAATACGCATTCACGCTGCGATTACTGCTTGCGTTTAAGTTTAAAAACACGGTGTAAGAATCCGCTTGCGCTGCACCATTATTAATAAAATTAAATCCTGACATTTTATTACTCAAACTACCAACACTAGTAGGATCAACAATAGTCAATGAAATATAAGATGTTGCTTTGGCGCCATCGGCGTCAGTTGCGGTTAAGCTAATGAGGTGATTGCCAGCGCTTAATGTTTGCATGACTTGTGCGCCACTTCCGATGACACCATCAATATCCGATGCCCAAACCAAAGCATTATCGCTGAGTTCACCATCTTCGGTGTCACTGCCTTTACCACGAAAGGTGATACTGGATTCAGATAAATGCGTGGTGTTAGAGGCGGGTTCGAGAATACTAGGAACCGGGCCACTATTTAAGTCCGCACTTTCTTGCGCGCCTTTGCCACAGGCAATAGAAGTAATTAAAACAAATAAAGCAATCAATAATCGTAGACAGACTTTTTCTGAAAACATTTTGTTATCCTCTAACTTTTTATAAGGAGTTTGTTTTGCACAAACTCCATGAGTTTTTATTCACACACACTCTTTTAGGGTTGTGATGTAAGAATATATCGATTTAAGTAAATTCCGGGAGATGGATCAGGCGAGCTATTTATTGCCTCGAATCGAAGTCTGACTTGCTGGCCTGCGTAAGGAGCCAAGGACAAAGTCCATGAGCGCCAACCGCCGCTTTGCGGTACAAGATCTGGTGAAAGTCCCATCATCGGTGTAATGATATTACTCCAACTACTCCAGCCAAAGTCTTCTTCATTGACACTGATTTGTAGTGTTGCAAAGCCATTTCCTAAATCATGCCAAGCTTTGAAAACAAAGTTAGTGAAACCTCCGCTTGCTGGAACTGCATAAGTAGGGCTATAGAAATAATGAGTGCGCTGAAGCATGCCAGCGATATTGGTCGCGACGACTTGTCCACCTTCTAAGGTGTTTTCTGGTCCAACACCAGGGATCAACTCGCCAATCTCCCACATGCCATAGGGGTCCCACCATCCGTTAAATCCTTGATTGAAATCAATGCTCCAACTGGTACTGGTGTCAATGACAGGTGCGACTTCCAATTTGAAATTATCGAGATAATAACCCGGTGATTTACTTTCGCCGTTTCCAGGATAAGCTTGCTTAAAAAAGCTAAGTTTAATCGTCGATCCCGCAAATGCGCTTAAATCAATTTGTTCATTGCTCCAACTATTTGAGTTGTTGATATATTGTTTTAGCGTTTGCCAATCGCTCCACACTTTATCCTCGCCGTAAACGGATACTTGGATATCCAATTTCGTTGCCCATAGTGCAAATGAATGAAAAAAGTTCGCACGTATTTCTTGCGTATCTGAAATGTTCGGAAGCGCAATAGCTGGCGACGTTAAGCGAGCGTCTCTATCTGGTGTATTGCCATTTAGTACAGTTCCGATGACACTTGAACCGGATTTTGCAGCCACCATCGAAGATGATCCGACTTCCCAAATGCCTTCTACTTCAGACCAGCCTTCCCAACCGTTTTCAAATCCGGTTGTGTAAGCAGAACTGGAACTTACACTGATGATTG
>JAOUJM010000054.1 GCA_029883265.1 Gammaproteobacteria bacterium | reverse complement strand
GACTATAAAAACATTGCAGTCTCTCAGCTCACTAATGTTATCGGTATAACTGAGGTGTTTCGCATCAGTCAGTTCTTTATCCGTCGTTTCTAGAGTCGAGTCGCGACCTTGGCGTAATTCTTCTACGCGGTGCGCTTTAATATCGAATCCAACCGTGGGCATTATTTTGCCAAATTCGACGGCAAGAGGTAGACCAACATAGCCTAGACCGACAATGCCAATACGTGCTTGTTCTACTGGTTTTAAATTTGTCATGGTATTTTTATACTTTACTAGTAGTTACTAAATTATAATCTTCCGATTCCGTAATAGGTGAAACCTTCACTACGAATATTTTTTGGATCGAAAATATTTCGGCCATCAAAAATGATGGGTGATTTTAATCGTTGTTTCATTTCACTGTAGCTTGGACTACGGAAATGACTCCACTCAGTGACAATAATGAGCGCATCCGCATTACTCAAAGCATCAAAAGGTTCGTCGCAATACAATAAATCGGCTCGTTCACCATAAATTCGTTTCGCTTCTTCCAATGCTTCTGGATCATGAGCCTGGACTTTTGCACCATTCGCCCACAAGGCCTCCATTAATACGCGGCTAGGCGCTTCACGCATATCGTCGGTATTCGGTTTGAAAGCCAATCCCCAAATAGCGAAGGTTTTTCCGTCGAGATCACCTTGGTAGTGGTCATTGATTTTTTCAAATAACACGTTTTTCTGGCGATAATTAACCGATTCAACTGCAGTGAGCAATTCGGCATTATAACCAACTTCACGAGCCGTGCGCTCGAGTGCTTGCACATCTTTTGGAAAGCATGAACCGCCATAACCGCAGCCTGGATATATGAAGTGATAACCAATTCGTGGGTCAGAGCCAATGCCAATACGCACATTTTCAATATCAGCACCTAGTTTTTCCGCCAAGTTTGCGATTTCGTTCATAAAGCTGATTTTTGTGGCAAGCATGGCATTTGCCGCATACTTAGTTAATTCTGCCGATGGAATATCCATGGCAATTAGGCGATCGCGACTACGATTGAACGGACCATAAAGTGCGCGTAATAATTCGGTTGTCCGCGGATTGTCGGTGCCAACAACAATTCGGTCTGGTTTCATAAAGTCGTCAAGTGCGGCACCTTCTTTTAGAAATTCTGGATTCGAAACGACATCAAACTCTACAGTCTCATTGCGTTGTTTTAGTGCTTCGTTAACTTTGGAACGAACTTTTTCTGCAGTACCGACGGGTACGGTGGATTTATCGATAATTACTTTATAGTCTTGCATATGTGTGCCAATACTATTGGCAACCGCAAGTACATATTGTAAGTCAGCAGAACCATCTTCATCGGGTGGGGTACCAACTGCAATGAACTGGAATAAACCGTGGTTAACCGCCTGCTTGATGTCGGTAGTGAAACTTAAGCGGCCAGCGTGAGCATTACGCTCAACCAGCTCTTCTAAGCCAGGCTCATAGATAGGCATAATACCGTTATTCAAGTTCGCAATTTTATCGGCGTCTACATCGACACAAATGACTTCATTACCTACGTCAGCAAGACAAGCGCCGGTGACCAGTCCTACATATCCACTGCCAAAAATAGTAATTTTCATATTTTATTCCTAATTGCCCTTTGTTCTAGTCAGTGATTACTTTAATTACGCCAAAGTCAAGAAATGAGCGTGATCATACCTTGTTAGCATAAATTAGTGAACTACCTTGCAAAACGAATGAAAACAAGTGCACATAATGTGCTTGGATTTCGATATTGCTTGAGTTTAGGTCTAATAAACCTATTCCTTACAAAAAATGAATATTAGCAGCGTGGAGTCGCCGGATGCAAATTAAACCCACTTTGGATGCGATCTTAGAACACCCGGATTTTCGTCAAGGAGACTGTTGGCAAGAAGCCGCTTATCCAGCCAACCACACGATATTTTCAGAAGGTGAACTTAGCAAGACAATTTATTTCATTGTGGAAGGGCAATGCCGAGCAGTGGGACATGTGGACATTGGTAAGGACAAACAAGTCAACCCTGGTGTCTATGAACTCAAAGAGGGTGATATTTTCGGTGAATTGGCGGTTTTTGATGAATTACCGCGTTCCACATCCGTTTTGAGTTTAGATTCAGTGCGGTTAATTGAAATTGATGGCGACAAATTGACCGATTTTCTGCAAAAACACCCCAGTTTGGGCTATGCAATCATGAACGCGTTGGTGGTAATGTTAGTTAAGCGGCTTAGAGCCTCAAATAAAAAAATCTTTTCGCTTTTTGCGTGGGGTTTAAAAGCCCATAGTATTGACGACCACCTATAGACAGGTTTATCCAAGGATAAATTCAATTCATCACTATTGCCTGATATTCGTGGTTTGTCATTAGCCCATCAACCGTGCTTAGGATTTACGGCCAATGATAAATCTTGGATCAGGATTGCTGGTTTTTAGCAGCCTGATATTCTTCATACTCAGCTTTAGTCGCTGGCGCAGTCGTATGAGTAGCCATTATTTTAGTTTGGCATTGCTCGGCATGATGTTGTGGGCACTGGCGCCCACCATTGATGCTGACATCCATCAATATCCCAATGCGTTCACCTGGATACTTGATGTTTTTATTTTTCTTGTATGGATGCTTTATGGTTTTAAAGCCATTGCGGAAATATGGCAGGGTTATAACTGTGTTGCTCAACTAACGCATATTTCTTCTGCCTTATTGATTCTGTTTCTCATCAGCTTATTTGTGTTATTGCCTTATTTTGATTTTCGTCAAATTCGAGAGTCATCTGTATTTCTGAATTATGCATTTATTACATTTGCGCTACTCAATGTGACCTTGGTGATTGCGAGTCTTAGTGGGCTGTATTTAATTCGACAATTGAGTAACAAAACCTATAACACATTAATTGGTGCATTCCTTTTACTTTTCTCTTTTCAGTCGGCTTTATATATCTGCTTTTTGTTTTCACCCGAAACTGCGCTGCTATTTATTCAGATAAAGCCCTATTTTTTCACTGCGTGTTTAATATTGTTTGCCTATGCCATGGAAACCAGTCAATCACAGATCCAAAGTCTGAGTTTCTCGCGTGATGCAAGTTTCTATATCAGCATTGTTTTACTGTTGGCTGTGTTATTGGTGTCGATATTAGTGGGTGAATATTATGTACATCAAATAAACAACAATATCGGCATTATGCTGCACGCGGTTCTGGTCATCGTGGCCGTGCTAGCCACTACGCTGATTCTGTTTTCAAACCAAGTTCGATCTCGTATTAAAGTTTTTGTCGATAAGCACTTTCTTGATTATAAATATGATTATCGTGACGAATGGTTACGTTTGATTCGCAAAATGTCAGTGATGGATGAAACAAGCTTAGAGTCGCGTGTGGTGTCGGCGTTTACAGATATGCTCAATGCGCCTGATGGTTGCTTGTGGTTACGCTGTGATAAACATTATTATGCACCCGTTGCTGGAAAACGCGAACAGAATATGCGTGAATCCACCGAGAGTTCTATGTGCAATTATTTGGCGGATTCGCAGTGGGTAATCAATATTGACGAATATCAGAAACATCCGCATTTATATGGCAATCTAGCGTTGCCCGCTTGGTTATTGCACGGGCAATCTTGGTTAGTGGTACCCTTGATGTTGCAAAATCGCTTATATGGTTTTGTTGAGATTGACAAACCATTGGCTGCCCGTGATTTTAATTGGGAAGATATTGATTTATTAAAAACTGCGGGACGTGAAGTGGCTAGTCATTTGGCTCAGGCGCGCGCCGCGAGTGCTTTGATTGAAGCTCGGCAATTTGATGCGTTTAATCGGTTGTCTGCTTATGTGGTGCATGATTTAAAAAATTTGGTGTCGCAATTGGACTTATTGGTTAGCAATGCGGATAAGCACAAACATAATCCCGCGTTCATCGATGATACAATCAAAACAGTAGAAAATGCCGTCACCCGTATGTCGAAATTACTTTACCAATTAAATGAGCATCAACTTGATGGCGAACGCAATCGACAAGAATTAAACAATTTACTTAAACAAGTGATTGCCGACAAGTCGAATCAACGGCCGCAACCGGAATGGATTGAACCCAATCAGCACTTTTATATCGATACTGATGCCATACGGTTTATCGCCATCATTGGGCATTTGGTACAAAACGCGCAAGATGCTGCCAAGAGTACTGGGCAGGTTAGCATTGAACTCAAACAATCTGGACGGTTTGCCATTATTACAATTAAGGATAATGGCGATGGTATGGATCAGGATTTTATCCAAAATCGTTTGTTCAAACCATTTGATACAACGAAAGGTTTGACTGGCATGGGTATTGGTGCTCACGAAGCCAAGGTTTTTATAGAGGCTATGGGTGGAAGTATTCATGTGCAAAGCCAACCCCATAACGGCACCATGGTGTCAATTGAATTACCACTCGCTGAAAATGCATAGGATGTCATTACTGCATGAAGATAGACAGGGAAAGTAAAAAGCCATATTTACTCATTGTTGAAGATGACATAGGCATACAAAGCCAAATGCGTTGGTGTTTTGACGACTATGAAGTCATTATGGCCGCCGATCGTCAAGAAGCGCTTGTGGCTTTGCGTCGTTATGAGCCGGGTGTTATCACAGTGGATATGGGGCTACCGCCTGATCCTGGTGGAACCACTGAAGGTTTATTATTACTCGAAGCCATCATGAATATGGCTGCGGATAGCAAAGTCATTGTTGTCACGGGTAACAACGACCGAGAGAGTGCCGTCAAAGCCATTGGTATGGGTGCTTATGATTTTTATTTAAAACCCATTGATGCGGAAATATTAAAACTCATTGTTAATCGAGCATATCGGGTTTTAGAGTTAGAGCATGAAAACCGTCGTTTGCATCAACAAGACTATCATTCGCCACTTGATGGAATAGTGGCGTCGAGCGAAACCATGTTACGCGCCTGTCAAACGGTTGAAAAAGTCGCACCGACGGATGCCACTACATTATTACTCGGTGAGAGTGGCACAGGTAAGGAAATTTTAGCACGTGCTTTACATGGATTGAGTGCACGCTTAGGTCAACGTTTTGTTGCAATTAATTGCGCAGCTATTCCTGAAAATTTATTGGAAAGTGAATTATTCGGTTATGAAAAAGGCGCATTCACCGGGGCAGCCAAACAAACCGTGGGGCGCATTGAATGGGCTGACAAAGGAACTTTATTTCTTGATGAGATTGGTGATTTGCCGATGACCTTGCAAGCAAAGCTATTACGCTTTTTACAAGAACGGGTCATTGAACGTTTAGGTGGGCGCGCAGAAATTCCAGTTGATGTGCGGGTCATATGCGCCACTCACCGAGATTTACCAACAATGATTCAGGATGGCAGTTTTCGCGAAGACTTGTATTATCGATTAAGTGAAATCACTATTCCGATTCCGCCCTTACGGGAGAGAATAGGCGATACCGTCTTGTTGGCAAAAGCCTTCTTAAGCAAATTTGTGGACCAGCTTAATTCAAAAGTGCGAGGTTTTAGTCAGTCCGCACTGGTGGCGATTGAATCTTATTCTTGGCCGGGTAACGTGCGTGAATTGGAAAACACAATCAAACGCGCCGTTATCATGGCCGAAGGCAGTCAAATTGACACCGAGGCTTTGGGTTTGCTCAATAACGGCACTCATAGTGATCCTCTACCGTTTAATTTGCGTGAGGTGCGTGAGCAAGTAGAGCGTTCCGCGATTTTACGTGCTTTGAATTATGTCAATGGCAATGTGGCAAAGTCGGCGGAATTACTCGGCGTGAGTCGTCCCACACTTTACGACTTAATGAAAAAATACAATGTTGATTATACCGCACGTTAATAACCGCGGCGGCGTTGCACATAAATCCAAGGTGTCATCCAGCCAAAGGTTGCTAAAAGCGGTGTGGTAATATCTGCGGTTTTATGACTGCCGAATAAACTCAATGCTTCAAACATTAAACTCGAAAGCATTATTATCGTTGCGATACCAATAATAACATTTTGTTGTAAGGTTGGTTTTTGCATAAGTATAAAATACGCCAAGGCAGCATAAGGCCAAATCTTGGTGCAAATGTCGGCAAAACCAACAATATTATGCATTTGATGGCGGAAGGGAATCCAATTAAAACCACTTGAGCTTTCAAAGATAACACCGGGAGCAATCGCATTGATAATGAGCGAGAGGATGATCAGGCCAATGGCCAAGTTACTTTGTATTTGGAAACGAAAATGATGGGCGCCTAAAAATAAAGCCAATCCTAAAAATAAACCCAGTAATTTTTCCAGACTCAGATCACGACTGATAACCGGTATTTGTAATAGCAATACCGTGGCGGTGAAGACAATGAAAATGCGAACAATATGATGATGCGAGCGCACTAACGTATTAAATAACAATCCTAATGCACCAATCTGTAAAACAAAAATAAAGAACTCATAAAAATTAAAGTGGTGTGGATGGTTGATACTATTTTTTAGCAAATCCAAATTGCGGGTCAAGGTTTGTTCATCCATGGATGGATATAGTGGCACCAGTTCTGACAAAGCCCAGAAAAATAAAATCGCGAGCCCCACATCGGCTACCCGTCCAGCATAGAAAAAATTCAGACGCAGTTGACTAAAGTTATGGCCAAGTCGAGTTTGTTGGTGAATCATGTGCGCACTGATGACGCCAAGAATACCACCAATCGAATTAAGCATGACATCAAGCAACGATGCGATTCTTCCCGGCACCATTAGTTGAGCAATTTCTAGGGTCATACTGATTGCAAATGCGATTAAGGGGGCAAAAAGGCTGGCGCGTACAATTGTTGTATGCCGAATTAATAAAGTGGTTAGCAAAAAGCCTAATGGGATATAGACCAGAATATTATTGATTACATCGTTACGAGTTAAATAACGTGGCCACAATGAGTCAAAAGACCAAAATAATTCGGCTTTGCTTGGATTCCAATGCCAGCCTTTGAATGGGAACAAACTTCCATATACTACGGCAAACAGAAAGACTAAGCTTATGCTGATCAAAAAGCGGCTATTTTTTGAGGGATATTGGCTAGTCATCAGATTTTAATATGATTTTTTACTTTTGGTTAAGTGGTGTTCTAGTTTAATCTGCTTCGTTCACATACGTAAGTCCACCAAAGCACTATACGGCCTCATATCTCAGAGCAAAGTTTAGGCCTATTATTCAATATTATTAAGTGCTTATCCCTATGCCTGTTGCTTGACTTCATGGCTGTGCCGTGCAAGTCTTAGGGCCACCAAAAGCAGGGATTTAAGGAGATTATAGGCTCTCTCTTTAACTTTTTTGGTATCAAGTATAGAATGACGTTTTTTGGGCTTGGCCAACGGGCGAAGAAGCGTTTGCGATTCTGGTCTGTTTGTTTGTATCAACCGTAAGGGATTGATTATGATAAGAAATATTTTTTTAACTTTCGCTACTCTGGTAGTAGCTTTGGGCGCCGGGGGGGTGTTCGCTAAAGGTGGCGACCCGAAAGCTGGTTTTGATAAGTCAGCACTTTGCCATGGTTGTCACGGTGAAAAAGGTGAGGCAATTGCCCCTAACTTCCCCAATTTAGCCAGTCAGAAACCTGGTTACATCATGAAGCAAGTCACTGACTTTCAAAAAAATCATCGTTATAACGACACCATGAGTCCGATGGCTGCAACGGTGGTGGATATGCAAGATTTAAAAGACATCGCTGCTTATTTTTCAACACAAAAACCAATGAAGGCGATGATTCCTGGATCTGATAAAAAACTTATCAATAGTGGTAAGAAAATATTTGAAGAAGGAAATCCTGCGACTGGTTTATATGGTTGTGTGAATTGTCATGGTAAAGATGGTCGTGGTAAATCCCAAACCAATCAAATCTTCCCAGTGATAGGCGGTCAGAACAAAGATTATTTAGTACAACAATTGACTGATTTTCGTTCTGGAACTCGCAAAAACGATCCTGCCGGTATGATGGGTGATATAGCTAAGCGCTTATCTGATAAAGAATTGGATGCGGTATCCGAGTATTTGTCTAGCTTATAAGCTTGATGCTTTCTGAATTTGAAACGGGGTCTTGATGACCCCGTTTTTTATTGTGTATCGACAGGAAACGCAATGAGGTGTTGAATATCCGCTCTTACACCTACCTGCTCACCTAGCTGATAATCATGGTGACTAGGGAATGTGGTTAAGAGCCGACTACCGGTGCTCAGCTCTAAGGTGTAAATGGTTTCCGCCCCCTTAAAGGCTTTATTGGTTATTTTTGCGCGTAAAGGACCTTCAGGATCGGGTAAAATGTCGTCGGGTCGTACCAAAACATCAAGTTCGGCTTTGAGCGGTAAATGATAAGCACGATCGCCTTTTATTAGACCTAACTCAGTTTGCACCGTATCCGGTTGCACCAGTTCACCACGAAGAAATACTCCTTGGCCAATAAAGTCCGCGACAAAACGATTAACCGGGTCGTGGTACAAATTAAACGCTGTATCCCATTGTTGAACTTGGCCTTCATGCATAACCGCAATCATATCCGACACAGCAAATGCCTCTGACTGGTCGTGAGTGACTAAAATACCAGTAATTCCGCGTGCTTTGAGAATATCCCGTACTTCTAAGGCTAGACGTTCGCGTAGCTCCACATCGAGATTGGAGAATGGCTCGTCCATTAAAATTAACTGTGGTTGAGCCGCGAGTGCGCGTGCTAAAGCAACTCTTTGTTGTTGCCCGCCAGATAACTCGTGAGGATAACGCTGAGCTAGGTGGCTAAGACCCACTAACTCCAATAATTCGGCTTCAATTCGTTGTTGTTCGCTTTTACGCTCACCCCGTAGCCCAAATCGAATATTGGCTGCTACATCTAAATGCGGAAATAGAGCATAATCTTGGAAAACCATTCCCACTTCGCGTTTTTCGGGTGTAAGTGTGAAGCCTGGACGAGACAGCAATTTATGGCGCAAGCGAATTTCGCCGGAATGAACCGGTTCTAGGCCAGCAATAGCACGCAATACTGTGCTTTTGCCGCAACCACTAGGACCGAGCAAACATGCCAAGCTGCTTTCGCGTACGCGTAGCTGCATGGCTTCCACGGCAATTTGGCCATCGTAGCGGCATTGGATATTATTCACATCTAAAAGGGTGGGCATGGGTTATGGTTTCGGGTAGTTAAGAATGAATATAAATGTCAGTATAAATTAACTCACATAGTAATCAATCCAAGGCATAAACGCAAAAAGCACTTGTTGCGGACACAAAAAAACACGGTCTTCATGTTAAGATGCTGGGAACGCTGCCGACGATTATGATAATTACTGATGACTGACCTCATGAACTCACAAGAAACTGACTATCAAGCGCGCCGTATTCCTCTAGTGTTCACTGGCAATGCAAAAGAGTATTTTAATATATGGATTATCAATATTCTTTTTACAATAGTAACCTTGGGCGTGTACTACGCCTGGGCTAAAGTTCGCAATCATCGCTATTTTTATAACCACACCTACGTGGATAATAGCTCCTTCGATTACTTGGCCAATCCAAAAACTTTATTAAAAGGTTGGGCAATCGCGGTAGCCGTATTTCTGATTTACAATTTGCTCAATGCTTATTTGCCCATCGCAACGATACCGTTTGCAATCTTGTTTATGTTTTTGCTGCCATGGGTGGTGTTAAAGTCCCTAATGTTTCGTGCGAAAAATACAGCATTTCGAAGTATTCGTTTTCAATTTGACAAACCTTATGGTGAAGCATGGCTGGCGTATGTAGGCATTGCTATCCTGATACCGTTTACCCTTGGTATGATAATTCCATACATGATTTATCGGCAAAAACAATTTTATGTCGATGGTCATCGTTACGGAACCGCCTTGTTTCGTTATACTGGTCAATCCAATCGTTTTTATGGCATCTATTTAAAAACCTCGCTTTTTGCAATACTCATCGGCAGTATGATTGCAATGCTCATGGCGTTGGCTTCAAGTTCAATGTTTTTTGATCCAAACGCAATGACGTCACCGTCTATGATCAATAACGCAGAGCCCTCGCCGGGCTTGCCACCGCTGATGTTTTCTGCGTTATTTGCTTCTATTATCTTATTCAATTTATTCTTAGTGTCCTATCTGCAAGCGCATATTTTCAACATAGTGATGAATCATGCACAATTGGAGAATATGCACTTTGAGAGCACAATGAATCCTTGGACAATGGTCTGGATTTATATTTCAAATACATTCGCTATTGTTGTTTCCTTGGGTTTATTGGTGCCTTGGAGTCGCATTCGCTTAGCGCGTTATCGTGCAAGCTGTGTCACATTGATTGCGAACAGTGAGTTAGATGAATTTGTGGCGAAACAGGTGAAAGAACAAAATGCTCTGGGTGAAGAGTTAGGTGAGATTTTTGATTTGGATATAGGCTTATAATGCAGTGTCAGGCGCATTTTTACAATGGTCAATCATCAACTCAGGTCAGTGTTAATTTGTTTTTGAATGCCGATGATTCCTTGTCAGTGATGAGGGATGATCAGCGCCAAACGTTTGCACTAAATGAATTTGAGTTACAAGCACCAATTGGTCAATCCAGTGCGAAACTGTTTTTTAATACTGGCGCAAGTTGCGAATTTAAAGACCCCGAATTTTTTGCCCATCTCGATCAATTGAAACATCCGGGTTTTAATTTCACCCGACTATTACGCCGCATGGAAAAGTCTTGGCCTTATGTTGTGTTGGCATTAGTCGTAACCGTTATTAGCGTATGGGTGGGTGTCAACTACGGTTTACCTAGCGTGGCAAAATCCATTGCCTTCTCGATACCGGCCAATACCGAGCAACTGCTTAGCGACAAAACGCTGGCCACCTTGGATCGTTTGTTTTTTAGTGAATCAAACATCGATGAAAATCAAAAACAAAAAATACGTGATGGATTTCTGCAAATCATTAATCACCAGGAAACGCCTGACAAATATCACTTAGAATTTCGTTATAGCGAAAAAATGGGCGCCAATGCCTTTGCCTTACCTTCGGGGACTATTGTTATCACTGACGATTTGATTAAACTTGCTGAGCATGAAAACGAAATCATTGCCGTGCTCGCGCATGAAGTAGGGCATGTGCATAATCGTCACGCCTTGCGACAGATTTTGCAGGACTCGTTTGTATTTGTATTGTTAACCGTGATTACTGGGGATGTTATGTCTAATGCATCGTTTGCATCGGCGCTGCCCATATTTCTAACCCAAGCCAAATTTTCGCGGAGTTTTGAACACGAGGCCGACGAGTTTGCCAAACATTATTTACAAAGCCAAGGGCTATCACCGCAGTATTTAGCTGATATGTTATCACGTTTGGATAAGCATGCAGGTAGTGATGATAAGGAAACCAGTTTTCTTTCGACCCATCCGGCAACGCCGGATCGGATCAAGCGTTTGGTTCAATAAAAACTAAGCCCTTTGCAATAAAAACTCAAGCAAGGCTTTTTGTGAATGTAAGCGGTTTTCTGCTTCATCCCAAACCACACTTTGTGCGCCATCAATAACTTCAGCAGTGACTTCCTCGCCACGATGTGCGGGTAGGCAGTGCATAAACAACGCATCGGTTTTAGCTAATGCCATGGCTTGTGCATTGATTTGAAAATCTTTAAATACTTGCATGCGCTCGGCTTGTTCGTCTTCCTGCCCCATGCTTGCCCACACATCAGTAACGACCAAATCAGTATTTTTAACCGCCTCCATAGGGTCGCTAAAAAACTCGATATGATCACCGGCCGCTGCCATAATTTCGGCGTCTGGTCGAAAGGTGTCAGGGGTTGAGATATTGAGTTTAAAATCAAATCGACGTGCAGCGTTGATATACGAGTGACACATATTATTGCCATCACCCACCCACGCCGCCGTGCGCCCCTGGATGCTACCACGATGTTCTTCGTAAGTTTGAATATCGGCGAGCAATTGACAAGGATGATACAAATCCGTTAATGCATTAATCACGGGTACAGAAGAATATTTGGCAAACGTTTGCAGTTTACTATGTTCAAAAGTACGAATCATAATGATGTCGACCATGCTTGATAGCACGCGTGCCGAATCTTCAATCGGTTCACCACGACCAAGCTGGGTATCCCGTGGGGAAAGGAAAATAGCCTGCCCACCAAAATGAATCATGCCAGTTTCAAACGAAACACGGGTACGCGTGGACGATTTCTCAAATACCATACCTAGGACTTTATTGTTGAAAGGCGTATAGCTTTCATTATTCTTTTGCATACGTTTAAGTTCATGTGCGCGTTGAATCAACTGGTTTAATTCTTCAGAACTTAAATCCAATAAAGTTAAAAAATGGCGTATTGTTTTATTCATTTTTTTCCAACAACTGTTTAATTAGTCGACTAACGGTTTTTACTAAATGCTCGGCTTGTGTTTGATTCATGATAAATGGCGGTAACAAACGCACCACTTTATCTGCGGTGACATTGATGAGTACACCGGCATCAATGGCTTGTTGCACTAAAGTGCCGGCACTGCGATCTAGTTCGATACCTATGAGTAAACCTTGGTTACGAATAGCTACAACCCCTGCTTGATCCGCCAGTTCATGAGTGAAACCACCAATGATCGTATCTGCCAAGCGGTTCACTTGGGACACTAAATCTTCTTTGCGTATGGTGTCTATTACTGCATTCGCAGCAGCACATGCCAGTGGATTACCTCCAAAAGTAGAACCGTGTGAACCCGGTTTGAACAGTCTTGCAGCGTTACCACGAGCGAGACAGGCGCCAATTGGTACACCATTGCCCAAACCTTTGGCCAAGGTTATAACATCGGGTTGAATATCACTATGCTGAAAACCAAACCACTTACCTGTACGGCCCATACCCGTCTGAATTTCATCGAGCATTAATAATGCTTGGTGTTGATCGCATAGTTGGCGTAAACGCGATAAATAATCCGCATCAGGAATATTAACGCCGCCTTCCCCCTGCACCGGCTCGACAAGCACGGCCACCACATTCGAATTGGCTTGCATGATGGATTCGACTGAGCGTAAGTCATTATAAGGAACGCGTACAAACCCTTGTACGAGTGGTTCAAAACCGGCTTGAACTTTACGATTGCCCGTAGCAGATAAGGTTGCCAAGGTGCGGCCATGAAAACTTTTTTCAGTAACAATTATTAATGGGTGTTCAATACCAAGCTGGTGTCCATGTAATCGTGCGAGCTTGATTGCGGCTTCGTTGGCTTCGGCGCCTGAGTTGGCAAAAAATACCGCATCCATAGTGGAAAGCTCACAGAGCTTGTCCGCGAGGGTTTCTTGCAAGGGAATTTGGTATAAATTGGACGTATGGATCAAGGTTTGGGCTTGTTGGCATAAAGCTTCGGCCACAGCCGGGTGTGCATGGCCTAGATTACACACAGCCACACCACTTACCGCGTCCAAATATTCTTTACCGTCCGTATCCCATACGAGCGCACCTTGTCCACGCTGCAAGGCGATTGGCAACCGCGCATAATTGCTCATTGTTTTTGAACTCATTGTTTTCCTTAATAAAACAAAAAGCGGCCTGACAGATAATTCCGTTCGAGGCCGCTTTTTGGCTGATATTCGACGAAACCTTTGATTCTAGCGCTAAGATATACCTATTTCAATATCTAGAACGCTGATTTCAAAGGGCGAAATCATATTCTATTTTTCAAAATTTGCTGCAACAAAATCCCAGTTGACGAGTTTCCAAAAAGCGTCGACATAACCTGGACGAGCATTACGATAGTCGATGTAATAGGCATGTTCCCATACATCACAGGTTAACAATGCGGTTTGACCTTCGGTCATCGGTGTTCCCGCATTGCTAGTGCTCACAAGCGCCAATTCGCCACTGCTATTTTTTACTAACCAACCCCAGCCAGATCCGAATGTGGTGATCGCGGTTTGTGAGAATTTTTGTTTGAATTCCTCGAAAGAACCAAACGCACTATTAATGGCATCAGCCAAAGCGCCGGTAGGTTCGCCACCGCCATTGGGGCTCAAACAATTCCAGTAAAATGTGTGATTCCAGATTTGTGCAGCATTATTAAACAAGCCACCGGAAGATTTCATAATGATGTCTTCTAAAGATGCATTTTCAAACTCTGTACCTTTAATTAAGTTATTCAGGTTGGTGACATAAGTTTGATGATGTTTGCCATAGTGATATTCCAAAGTTTCTTTGGTAATCGTTGGTGCAAGTGCATCCATAGCATAAGGTAGTTCAGGTAGTTTGTGTTCCATTGTCTTCTCCTAATTGAATCCGTCGACTGAGAGGGGACGGCAAAAGTGTATGATGGATAAACCCATAGGATTCGTATTACTATTGTACTGCCAGGAGTAGTTTAGTGTTATCCTTAGGTATGATGGCGCCAGTCTAAGTAAGCTGCATGGATTTTTCAAGCGTTTCTAGTGTAGGGGCATAGGTTTTTCCACAATGACACAAGCAATCGATGCAATTCAACTCAGTATTTTTTCCAATCGTGTGAATGCGATTTGTGATGAAATGGGTGCAATTTTACGTCGTGCATCATTTTCGCCCAATATAAAAGATCGATTGGATTTTTCTTGTGCAATATTTGATGCTAGTGGTGAATTATGTGCCCAAGCAGCGCATATTCCCGTGCACTTGGGCAGTATGGCCTATGCTATGCGCGATATTGTGGCAGATATCACCTGGCAATCCGGGGATATGTTGATTTTAAATGATCCGTTTTTAGGTGGCACCCATTTGCCAGATGTCACGCTTATCGCCCCTCTATTTCTGCAAAATAACTTATTCGGTTTTATTGCTAATCGAGCTCACCATGCTGATATGGGCGCAGACACACCGGGTTCTATGCCAAACTCAAAATCCTTATATGAAGAAGGTGTGGTGATTGCGCCTAGCCTGTTAGTCAAGAATTTTGTTGTGGATGAATCGATGTTGTCCAGTATTTGTCAGAAACTAGCGCGACCTGAACATGCGCGTGGTGATTTTGTAGCGCAGGTGAGTGCGAATCGTATCGGGTTGCAGCGCCTGCAAGTATTGATTGAAAGTTTGGGCTTGAATACTTTTCCCGATTATTTAATTGCTTTGAATTCTTATGCAGAAACTCTGGCGCGACAAAGTATCGAAACAATTCCGAATGGTGAATATCAATTTATTGATTTTTTGGATGATGATGGGCAAGGGCAAAATGACATTCAAATTCAAGTAACGATTAAAGTGAATTATCAAAATGTGTTGCTCGATTTTTCGGGGACTGCCAAACAAGTTAGTGGAAATGTGAATTGTCCGCTATCCGTAGCTGCAGCTGCAGCCTATTATGTGTTTCGTTGTTTAATGCCTGATTTCACGCCAGCCTGTGCAGGCGCTTTTCGGCCGATTCAACTTCATGTGGAAAGTGGCAGTTTATTAAATGCTACCCGACCAGCTGCTGTCGCCGCCGGCAATGTTGAAACCAGTACCCGAGTCGTTGATGTCATCATGGGTGCATTATTAAAAGCCATTCCCGAACAAATGGCAGCCGCCAGTCATGGCAGCATGAACAATGTCGCCATGGGCGCACGCGAGAGTCAACAGCATTGGGATTATTACGAAACTATCGGTGGCGGCGCTGGTGCGAGTCCACGAGGGCCTGGACAATCGGCAGTGCAAACGCATATGACTAATACGTTGAACACTCCAGTGGAATCATTGGAAATGCACTATCCTTTGCGGGTGCTGGAATATTCGATAAGGAAAAATTCAGGTGGACTCGGTGAGTTCAACGGTGGCGATGGTTTAATTCGACGTTTTGAATTTTTACAAGCCGCGAGCGTGAGTTTGTTAAGTGAGCGTCGTCGTCATTCACCCTGGGGCGTGAATCAAGGTTCATCCGGTGCACCGGGTCTGAATCAATTAAATCAAACCACTCTTCCTGGTAAATGTGAAATCAAGGTGCAAACCGGTGACGTGCTGTCAGTTGCTACGCCAGGCGGCGGTGCTTGGGGGCTGAATAAACAGAAAGGTAAATAAGCGAAATTGATTTGGTAAGGATTGATATATTGGTTCGTCCATTTTTCATTAAATTTCTCAGCAAAGATTAATTCAAGTAATTCTGTAGGTATTTGCTGTCGTATTCAAATACAATGGTTCACAACCAGCCGCGCACAGTTCATGATTGTATGTGTAGGGTGGCCTGTAAAGATTTCATAATTTACTTTTCATTAATAGTCTTTTTCTAGGTAGTCTAAAACTGAGAAATAGCGTAACCAAAGTTTTACTGTAAATCGGCGAAACCAACGAATGCCTCTCGGTTTAAACTACACAAAGCTCAATGATTTCAGATAATTGTCGATAACCTTATACAGCCATCCAATTCTTCGGACATTTTGCATAGGGGGCGGGATCCCAAAACATGTTTAGTCCCTGTATTTTTACGATATGTGAAATGAAATTAAGCGTGAAAAGACCATGACTTTTACGCACGAACACATTCGTAAACGGATGCTAATTCCTATATTCTTCACTTTTTTTCTAATCATTTTAGTTTCGATTTCGACCATCTATATCTTACAATCTCGCCATGTTGCCGAGACGGGGATTCAAAAGATCAAAAGCGCACAAAAATATTTCGAACATCAAATACTGCAAGATACCAATTTCATAAAATCAAGTCTTGCTTTTATATCAAAAAACACCACACTGCAAGATCAGTGGCTAAAGCAGGACAAAGATGCATTGTTTTCCGCAGCCAATGAAATTTATCGTCAGTTACACACCGAATACAAAATTACTCATTTCTATTTTATACAAAAAGACAAAATCTGTTTCCTCCGCGTACATAATCCTGAGCGTTTCGGTGATACGATTCAACGTTACACCTTAACAGCAGCCGAAACTACAAATAAAATAAGCGCAGGTATCGAGCTTGGAGTCTTTGGCACTTTTACTCTTCGTGTTGTTTTACCTTGGTATATCAATAATGAGTTTGTTGGTTATCTTGAGTTAGGTAGAGAAATCGACCACATTACTCCCAAAATAAAAGAAGCACTTAATGTTGAGTTTTTGGTTGCAATTAAAAAATCTTTGCTAGATGAAAATAAATGGCAGGAAGGGACAAAAATGATGGGCGTTGCAGGTGACTGGGATGCTTTTCCTGATTATGTCTTTGTTGATTCGACCACCCGAAACCATTCCTTTGTTAAACTTTCTGGCCTTGGTAACAGGCACACGAGTCCGACATCATTAAGCCAGCGAATGGCTAGTCATCGTAATAAAACCTATAGCATAGGGCAAATACCGCTTTTTGACATAAATGAAACTCATGTCGGCGAATTAGTTATTTTCTTCGATATAACCAGGGAAAGATCGACGCTTATTAAGTTTGCGATTGCACTAACCTTTGTTTGTGTATTAATTTCAATAGGGCTATTTCTCATCTTTTATCGCTATATAGGTGGAATCGAATACAAATTGAATTTTTCGATCAATAAGGTAAATGAAGAAACAAAGGCGAGAGAAGCTGCCTTGATTCATGCGAAAACAGTCGCGGAAGATAGTAGTCGAATGAAAAGTGAGTTCCTGGCTAATATGAGCCATGAGATACGTACACCAATGAATGGTGTCTTAGGTATGATGAATCTACTCGATGAGACAAGACTCACTAACGAACAGAAGAATTTCGTACGTATTGCATCCAGTTCTGGTGAAACGTTATTAAATATTGTAAATGATATTTTGGACCTCTCGAAAATTGAGGCGGGTAAATTCGTAATTGAAAACATTAAAGTCGATATAAGGCAGCTTATTGAGGATGTCGCACTTAGCTTTGCACAAACAGCATTTCGAAAAAGCCTCGAGTTTAATTGCATCATCAAAAAGAATGTCCCACAATTTATACTAAGTGATCCATCGAGGGTTCGTCAGGTATTGAATAATATTCTAGGAAATGCGGTAAAATTTACTGAAAAAGGTGAAGTACGTCTAGAAGCGAATGTGGAAATTGATGATCAGATGAAACAGTGGTTTACTATTCACGTGTCAGACACAGGGATTGGTATGGACGACGTTATTATCAACATAATTTTTCAACCATTCACTCAAGCTGATGGTTCTACAACACGAAAATTTGGTGGAACGGGATTGGGACTAACAATATCGAAGCGTCTGGTTGAAATGATGCAAGGAACTATGCAAGTTTCTAGTCGTCCTGAGGTGGGGTCGACATTTTGTTTTCGCATTCCTTTACAGTCTGAAAGTAGTGATACGTCACTCGAATATGCTGGTCAACAAATCAATTCGGCCTATATTTTACTAGTGAACACCACTGCAATGATGCAAGACATTATTCATGAGGATGGTTTTTCCTTTGTATCGATTAACAGTGAAGCAGACTTGGTTCGGCTTATGGAAACTAAACCGTCGCTGGTCTCCTCCATAAAAATCGCATTGCTGGATCAAGTCAGAAATGAGCATTCGTTAAAGCTGGTCACTTTTCTAAAAAACAAACCGTCGTTGAAGCACATCAGAGTGATTTGTATTGGTGAATTTAGTTCTGGAGGTGAATTGCAAGGCCAATTTGATTCGTTTTGCGAGGCGACACTTAATAAACCTATACTCCCCTCAAGCATTGCTCACTTGTTACTTGATCAAACGAATGCGTCAAACGAGCAAGAAAGTCGTTCACATCAGTCTGGCTCAGACCTTACCGGTCAATACGATTTCTTGTTGCCCGTTCTTGTTGTTGAAGATGACCGAGTTAACCAGAAAGTTATTCAGTCGATGTTGGCAAAAATGAATGTTAAGGTGGAAGTGGTTTCTAATGGACAGGAGGCCATCGATTCATTGGATAGGCGCAAATTCGGGCTTATTTTCATGGATTGTCAAATGCCGATAATGGATGGCTATGAGGCGACGAAGCACATTAGAGCCGCAAAAGATCGTTATGGATACATTCCGATCATTGCATTAACGGCAAATGTTCAGCAATCCGATCGCGATAAGTGCGTCAATGCAGGAATGAACGATTTTGTGACTAAACCCGTCAATATGAAAACAATTGAAACAAAGTTGAAGCGTTGGATGGCTGATGCAAACAACAGCTCTCTAAAGAACTCACAGTAGAGAATATTTTCTTTGCTAAAAAGCTGAGGCCCGTTTTGCAATTGTCTCGAACTTTAATAGCTTTTGTGCAAATGATCAATTGTAGTAGTGCATGGTATGCTTTTTTTAATGTTTGATGTAGTGGCTTTGTTGGAGTGCACTAGCATATAGTTCGCAGCATTCTGACGCTACGAATACTCATTGCTGATTTTCAACCGTTTTATATTAGAGTAGAAAATGAGAATTTGGGATATACATCCGGGTTATTTGAACCGCCAAAGCTTGCTTGGCGAACACCGTGAGCTCCATGGGCTGGTATCAATCCTAGTGAATAAAAAAAAAGGCTACTCCTCTCATCCTGAAACTTTGCGGTGGCTGGGGTATGGGTGGGCGTTGAAGCAAAGACACCGAGAATTAGTTTGTGAAATGAAGCTACGAGGGTATCAAGACAAATCACCAGTTAGAACAAAATCAAATTATGGTACTTGGCCATCTGCATTTATCGATAAACCGCATATACAACTAGCGTTGTTGAAAGACAAATATATAACTAGGGAAAAGGGTAGGATACCACTTCCTAAAAATGTTGAAGAACTGTGGCGGCACCACAAATATTCAGTTCTAGCGCGTGATCCAAATCATTATAGGGATTTAGGTCGTGCAGTTGCAGGAAACGCAATCAGTTTACAGAATCTTTCGATAGACTTGGTTAGAATGTTGAGGTGTGAGCCAAACGTGGGTGGTATTCGAAATGCGCTACAGCACATGTGGGGCTATGTGTCCGATCTGCCCAACAAAAACCACAATGGTGAAATAAACACGTGGTCACTGAAAAAGCTATTATTGTACACGCAAGAAAATGTTAAAATGTCAAAGCAACCGTACCTTATTCAATCCACTGCCTTAAGTGATTTAATGGTGTGGTTATGATTAATATGCAATTAATCGAATACTAAAATACCCGTCTATTTTGCATTGTGCGCATGCTAGGCCGTGCTTTGCTTCTCACCCGTAGGAAGTGTTATGAGTTTTTTTAACAAATATATAAAGTGGATTATGCTGGTTTCAGGTGGCGTAACATTCACTATGGTGATCGCTGCTGTCTTTCCTCAGCAGGTATTAAGTTCAATGTTTGGTACCAGCATTGAAGGCCCATTAGCAGAAGTGATTGTGCGTAATTGGGGAGCGCTTATTGCGCTCATCGGCGGTATGCTGATATATGGCGCTTATAAAATTGAAGTTCGTCATCTTGTGCTTACTGTTGCAGCACTAAGTAAAATTATTTTTATTGTACTCGTTGTTGCAAATGATTTTGCAGCTCAATTAATTGTTACCATCACATTTGATGCGATACTGATTCTCTTATTTGCTATCTACCTAATACTCAATGGAAGACATCAATCCCATGGGTAACATGATGCTGGACTTGATGAAAATAGGGGCGGGTATATCTTGCAGTGCATATTCCTGGGAAAGCTGAGCTTTTTCAATCAATAGAGGAAAACATGAGCGACGAAAGTATTTATTTGGTGATGGAGTTATGGGTGAAACCCGATAGCTTCAATCAACTAAAGATTTTCAAAAGAAGAGTCAATGAAGTTCTGAATATATACAGTCCTGAACATATTCATCATAGCCATGCGATTGAATGGGTTGCAGGTGATCTAGCAGATGAGCTGCCAGCTGGAATAGCAATTATTAAATTACAAAATAGAAAAATGGCTATGCAAGCGATTAATGATCTCAATATAAACGAACTCAAAGACATGGAAAAGAAATTATTTGGCCGAGTTCGGGCTTATTTAAGCAGAATAGATTTTTCTGAAAATTTGCTCAAAGGTATGGGCTTGTGACACTGTAAACGACGTTTGGGAGCGCCTTTAATTCCAGCAACATAGCGCTCAAAAAATTAGCTGTTGTGTTTGTAAATCTTCCATTTACTCAATAATTTTTCACAACATCAAATAGAAAGCTACACGCTAAAACATTTTGATTTCATGATTGCTGCCAGCGATTTCTATATCATTGGGATCACAGGCGGCACCGATACCATCATTATCTCCATCAAACTGATTGGAATTTGCGAGCCAGATGCAATTGTCCAATGTGTCTTTGACACCATCGTGGTCATAGTCTCCACTGAGATAGTGATAAATGCTAATGTTGTCGCGATCGATTTCGTTTATTAGCATCAGCACATGTATATCTCCATACGAATAGAAATTTGTACTTGCGTTTGTGTCGATGCCTTCGAGTTCCTCATATCGTACACATTGACTGAACACACAGTGAGGGGCCCAGCGATCCGGGTCATATTGTATATTAATAAATCCAACCCGCGAGGCCGTGGGTTGTGAGCTTGTTAACTTATCAATTTCATAAACCCAAATCCCAGTAAATTCAGAATGATAATCTTTAGCATCATCTACCACGCGGAAAAATAATCCATTCTTGCTGAATGATCCTCCCTGAGTCCAGAAGTGATTCACTTCATCTGTTGGATGATGTTTAAATACAATATCACGGGAACGTCCAAGAATGGCATTGTCTCGGAATTGAATAGGAAAGGTTTTCATTTGTTTTGTGTTGCAACAAACACTGTAAAATCGACTTTTATCAAGTGGATTAAAAGCGATCCATGGGAAACTGTTGTCTAGCATAGGTATTCGTGCGGATCGTTTATAGGTTAAATTTTTCGATAGCACTACTAATCGTGCCACACCGTCAGCACAATGATCGACGGGCACAAGCACTTCATCGTTTGTTATATCAATGTCTCCCACATGGTCACATTTGATTCCGCTAGGAAACTCCAGCGCTGCGATATTAATGACTTTACTACGATTATTGAAACTGTGTTGATCGCGATAAACATGAGTGCTGGAGGCATAAAAAACATAAAAATCTTGATAAGCGATGCCATTGGCTTCGTCGCTATCAATCTGCTTGAAGTCGCCATCATATTCTTCATGATAGGGGTAAACTTTGCTCAAACTGAAGGTGAGTAGATCTTCGGCGTAGGATGTGTTTGCGAAAGCAAAGAGAAATACACAAAATAAATTGATTAGATTCAATCGGCTCATATTTCTTTACCTTTATGCTAAGTACAGAAAGGGAAGTGAAGTATGGTGAGCAATATTACGCAAGTGTGCATAGATTTTCGATGAACTATTTCATACTTGAATTGTTAATAGTAGACAATCAAAGTTATTTAACCCTGTTTTCTGAAGAAGGGGAATCAAAGCTAGGAAAAAATATTAAATGCAATAGAATAAAAAAAGCCAGCAATGACGCTGGCTTAAGTTTAAGCGAACTATTCTTTTAACGATCGAAGGCACCATCCCAGCTACTGCCATTAGGGTAAACCGTATCAAGATAGGATGGTGTACTCAGTGCGTTACTGCGCCAATCCATGGGATCTTCACCTTGGTTTGGTTCTTGACCAGCGAAACCATGGACAAATATAG
>JAOUJM010000277.1 GCA_029883265.1 Gammaproteobacteria bacterium | reverse complement strand
GCCACGGTTGCTGGCGTTAGTGAAATTCCAACATTTGAGTTAATGACGGTTTCTGATGCTGCGGGTAATGGTGCCGCAGTTGCTTTATTTACTGATGTCGGACTTGCGTTTCCAGATATTGGTGGCGGAGTTTTGTTAGGTGATTACATTTTTACCAAAGATGACAAATATTATTTTAATTCTACAGGTACTTATGAATATATAAATAAGACAATCACAAGCTCGGAGTTCCGTGGAAGTCGTAGCGCTATTGCCAGTGATTTGGATTCTGTGGAAGCATATTTGGGTATGGCTACAGATTACTTTGATACGACCTGTAATGTTAGTGTGATTGATTGCACCTTGTTTCTTGATGCTGTGCATAATAATGCCGATGGATTTGCAGGGCAAGAACCTAATCAAGGCACCGATCCTCTCGATTGGCGTTCTACCGCTATTGGTACACCTTCGTATTTAACGACGGTTTATCTTGATGGATTAAGCGCTTGGACAGGCGTGTTTGATCACAGTTTTACGCCTGTGCAATAGATAGCATTAAAAGCTAAATTTAAAGACCACCCTTGGGTGGTCTTTTTTTTCATGTAAAAAATTACCAAAAGTTTTATTTAATTCCTAATACTTAAGGGGCTCGTGCTGGTTGACACTTAGGCGTCAATAGAAAAGTTTCAGGAAAAGGAGATCAGCGTGAACTATTTGATACGATTTAGTTTGTTAGTATTTTTTATGTTTTTTGTAGGCCAGGCGCAAGCAGGCCTTTTTACTTGGGAAACAACGGTCACAGCAGATAATACGAATACAGGATTGCCGGAATCAACACACATTTCTGAGCCGACGTTACCCGCATGTGATTCTGCTAGAAATGCCGCTTATGTGGCATACGCAACCTCTGGAATTCATGTCAATATAAATGCGCCTGCCTGTACCTCTGCAGGACGTTTTGAGTTTGAGCGTTTAGTATTTCCCAAAGAAATATTTCCGTGGCCTTGGCCATGGCCGGGTCCTTGGTGTTTATCATGCCCGTACATTAATTTTGATAGCATTCATGTATTGTTCCCTGATCATGTGGAGAGAGCGTCGGAATTAGTGAAACAATATAGAATTGAGGAATATAATAAGGCCCTGTTTGAACTTCAAATGAAATTCGATCTTGAAAGCTTTGATAAAGAAATGGCGAATCTTGAAATGAAAAGTCAATTAAAACAATAAGTCTTTTAATCAATCGATGTTGGCGCCGAATTCGGTGCCAACGTCTTTCCTATGCCCGTTGCGCAATAACGCAAACTGTGGTCAAGTCATCAAAATCACGTGATTTTGTTTGAACATTTTTAAATCCAGCAGACCCTAATTCTTGGGTGAGCGCGTTTGCCATATTAATCGCGTCCTGTGAGGTTGCGCTTTTATGTCGCGGCATATAAAGATTATAAATTTTACCGCCTTGCTTGAGTGATTTGCGCAAATGTTGAAAAATAGCCGTGCGCTCAGACCAAAACTGAATGACATTTGCCGAATAAATATGATCAAAACTTTGTTCAAGTTTTGGAAGACTGCTTATATCGACTTGACTGAGTTTGACTTTACCATTGCTGATCGCGGTGGAATTGCGCTGGGTGGCTTGTGCTAACATGATATCCGAATGATCTATCCCGACTATAGTTCCCTGAGTGATAAATTTTGTGGCTGCTTCAATGGCTAAGCCAGGGCCAAATCCAATCTCCAAAATACTGTCATTAGTTTTTAAGTGCATTAAATCGACTAGCCATTGATTACGTTGAATATTGGAGCCGCGTTTGCTCATAATAAATCCTGCAACCCGACCCAAAAATCCATGGGGTTGTTTGAATTGTCCGTAAATGGTTTTCATTAAATTCATAATGATTTGCCTTGAATGTTGTTTAAAAGATTATTCCATGCAGGTGATTGCAAATATGTTTGCAACTGATCGAGTGTGTTACTGCTTTGTTCGAGTTGATCGCTATTAAACTGCTGTGCGATTTGTTTATACAGCAAACGTTCTTGTGTCTGTATTTTGTGAAATACGGTTTCACCGGCCGGACTGAGGCACACCAAAAAAGAACGTTTATGTTTGGGATTCTCCAAGGTTTTAACTAATTTCTTTGCTTGCAACTCGTTAAAGGTTTGCTGTATGTGTTGGCGACTGACATGGTGCTCTCGGGCTAGATCAGACAATGTTTGTGGCACTGAACGACTCAAAAACTCCATAATGGCTCGTTGGCTTACATTGATGCCATGTTCGCTCAATAATAAATTAGATTGAGTGCTAAGTAATTGGAATAAGCGTCGAATGCGCCAGATGAGGGTTTGAGTGGTTTCTGTTTTTGAAGTCATATAGTAGATCGGTGCTATTATGTCAACAATATTGACGTGTTTATAATAGAGAGGTATTGCATGATTGTCAATATTATTGACAAGTGTCCCGGCATAGTTGATCCGCTAGACAGCGCAAGCCAAATAGGTTTGAATAGGTCTAGATATAAGAAGTTGACACTATATTTGTGTGAGGAATTCAGATGATCATCCATAACCAAACCATTGAGCTGGAAACTGTGAAAGGCATAAGCCTTAATAATATTAGCGATCAAGTTTGCGATGTCATAGCGACAAGCAAAGTGCAGAATGGTGTGCTCACAGTGAATTCAATGCATACGACCACGGCCTTGTGTATTAACGAATTTGAAAGTCGCCTGCTGGATGATGTGCGTTTGTTCTTTCATGATTTAGTTCCGCCACAGAATAAATACTTGCATAACGATATTCATTTACGCGACTGTCCTCAAGATGAACCAGAAAATGCTCATGCACACCTGTTGTCAATGTTATTAGGTAATAGTGAATCCATAATTATTTGCGATGGTGTCATGCAGCTAGGTCGGTGGCAATCGCTAATCATGCTAGATTTGGATGGGCCGCGTAAGCGCTGCGTGGGTGTGCAGATTATGGGTGAATAAATTCACTATGCAGCGTCGTCAGTTTTTTGTTTTGCTCAGTGCCTTAGCCGCGACAGGTTTATTGCCAAGCTATGCGCGCTCGGCGCCTTACTCAAAATTGATTAGAAAACCTATTCCTTCGACTCAAACATTAATTCCTGCGATCGGCATGGGCACATGGCTGACGTTTGACATTGCCGATGATGAGCACGCATTAGCCATCCGAAAAAACATTCTGCAAGAATTCTTTGATCTCGGTGGTGGTCTTATTGATTCTTCACCTATGTATGGCAATGCTGAACAAGTTTTAGGATTTTGTTTGCCTGAGATAAAGAATAAAAAAACATTGTTTGCTGCGACTAAAGTCTGGATGCGAGGTCAATGGTTAGGCAAAAAACAAATGCTGCAATCACAAGCCTTATGGCGAGTGCCAAGTTTCAATTTAATGCAAATTCACAACATGTTGGATTGGCAGGTGCACTATGAGACTTTACTGGAAATGAAACAGGCGGGGGCCATTGATTATATCGGTATTACTACGTCTCATGGGCGCAGGCATGAAGCGCTTGAGCAAGCATTATTGAAACAATCGTTTGATTTCGTGCAATTGACCTATAATGTTGTAGATCGTGAAGTCGAGCAATCATTGTTGCCGATTGCCAAAGAACGTAATATCGCGGTAATCGCGAATCGTCCGTTTCAAGGTGGTGATTTGTTTAATCGTGTTGCTGGAAAAAAATTACCTACTTGGGCGAATGAGGTCGACTGTGTGAACTGGGCGCAGTTTTTCCTAAAATTTATAATTTCTCATCCGCAAATCACATGCGCAATTCCCGCGACATCTCAGGTTGCACATATGCGTGAAAACATGGGGGCGTGTTACGGACGCTTAGCCGATGAATCCATGCGTAGCAAAATGTTGGATTACTTACGCACACTTTGAATTAAAAATACAATCGAATACGGAGACTTGCGCTCAAAGGAATATGACCAAATTCGGAAGCAGGGACTTGCTTATTAGCAGCTTTTCCTTGGCCATAAAGTAAAGCTAGAAGTAGGTCTGATTCATCTGCCAAGGAATAACTCAAAGAAGCTTGATGCAATGCGGAAAAATCATATCCTGCATCATCGCGTAAGTTAGCAATAAACATTGCGTAACTTCCGCTGAATAAGGCGCTTAACTGTTTTGTGAGCGCAAGTCCTGCAACACGTTTTCCAAGTTGTTTTTGCAATCCAGTCAAACTTAATAAAGACGTGGCCGAGGCGAATAGTTGTTGTGGTGTGTGTGCGCCATTGCTGTTGTAATAATATTCGCTGGATACTATGACCTCATTATCAAATTGATAATCCAATCCGGCGATGATTATGTTTTCATAACGTTTACTGCTGGGCTCTTGATAAACCAATTCCTCTAAGCGATAAGCAATTGCGCCAATATTCGATTCAAAACTACCGCCTAAAACATTTTGAGCTATGACTTTCCCCGCAATCAATGTAATTTCAGAGCTTTCACCAATACTACGACGAAATTGCGCGGCATAGCTATCGCTTAGTTCAGTATTAGTCTTATTGGTAAATACATAAGCCAAAGTCAGTTTTGAAAATTCGCTAGGGTAGAAATCAATGACGGTGGCGTCGACTCCGGGTTTGTATTCGCGATCAAGTTCAGTGGGATTAAAGGCACCAAACACATCCGTGGGTTGCCAAAAGCGCCCCGCGCCAAAACTAATGGGTTGGCGGCCAAAATACAGACGAAAATTTTTGTAATCCAGCGTTAATACCGCACGGTCCAAGCCATGAATAAGTGCATGATTTGTGCTTTGTTTAACAATTTGTTTAACGGCATGGTAACGAAAAATATGCTCGAAGCCTTGCGTGCTTATGTTTTGTTTCGGTTGTTGGTGATAGGCCATGTAGTGCAGGTCCCAGCTTATGCCAACATTGCTTTGTCCTTGCCACATTAAACGCAACGTTTCCTGATCAGAGAAGCTGCTATTTTGTTGCTGGTGCAATAGGCTGGGTTGATTGCGCTTATCGTATTGCGCAAAGCCAACCGCTGAAGCCACTGTAGTGAGTGATTGTTCTGCCTGACACAGACTGATATGCAGTGGCAGTAAAATAAAGCTTAAGGCACTAAGCGACTGCGGCTGGATTAGTTTCATCTTTTTGAATTTGACCATCGCTTAAAGTGATAATGCGTTCGGCTCGTTGCATGACTCTTAAGTCATGTGTGGAAAACAAAAACGTGGTTTTTTCTTCGTGTGACAGTTCATGCATGACATCAAGTAAGGCGGTGGCATTTTCGGAATCTAGATTAGCGGTGGGTTCATCGGCAAGAACAATTCGTGGATTAGTGGCCAATGCGCGTGCCACGGCGACTCGTTGTTGCTGTCCACCACTTAAAGCTTTTGGGCGGCGATGCATCATGTCTTGTAAGCCGACGAGTTTTAAATAATGTTCAGCACGTTCGCGTCGTTCTTTATGATGGCGTCCTTGCAACACCATGATCAATTCCACATTTTCGAGTGCGCTTAATACGGGAACCAAATTATAGGCCTGAAAAACGAAACCAATTTGGAATAAACGGTAATTGGATAGATCGCTTTCTTTGGCTTGAGTTAAGTCATTGCCATTCAAATGAAAGCTACCACTGGATGCTGAATCAAGGCAGCCAATAATATTCAATAATGTAGTTTTGCCTGAGCCGGAAGGGCCAACCAACGCGGCGAATTCACCTGTGTCCAAGGATAAAGAAATATTTTGCAAGGCGTGTACGTCAAATTCACCTTGTTTATAGGTCTTGTAAATATTTTTTAATTCCAATAAGGCCATGAAGTCTCCTTTATGTACGCAATGCTTGCACGGGTGTGATGCGTGCTGCCTTGATTGCTGGGTAAATGCCTGAGGCCAAAGTGGTGAAAAAAACAATAACAGTGATTTGGGTAACACGTTGCATGCTAAGTTCTGCATACATGATAGGGTCCATA
>JAOUJM010000276.1 GCA_029883265.1 Gammaproteobacteria bacterium | reverse complement strand
GCTTTCATTGGGTCCATAATTCTTTTTGTGACCACCACCCGTTGATAACGTGTTTGCATGCTATGAATGACTTTGTCTTTATAGAGCATGTCTTCCATCGCAGATTCCCAGTGAGTTCCACGGATGCCAACCACCAATACAATAATTGCAACAAGCAGGTGACCAAAAAGTAAAAGTTTCGACCATGCGATATTTTTACGATAGGCAACAAAGAAAATGATTCCCGCGACCAAATTTACGCTGGCGGCCACCACTGCAGCAATACTATGCTCAAGCTGCAATAGGAAAACGACAAATATGAAAGCACCAATACCTGCACCAATATAGTCGGCGCCGTAAATCGTACCGGTATTGTTTTCCAAATGTTGGCCATAAATCTTTTCACGAACCCGTGCGATCAATGGAATTTCAGCACCGATTAATACCCCAATGAAAAACGCCATAATATAAGGAAACGCATTAGCAAAAAACTGCAAGACCTGTATGAATCCGCCTTGAAATTCCACACCTTGCAAACCGTAAGTTTGCGCAATCAGGGATGGCATGAGATAAGTGATCGCCACCACACTGGCGATCATCAATACAACTGTGGAACCAATAAAAGCGATGAGTAATTCTAACCAAGCGAAACCAGTGAATGGATTACGTATGCGTGCTGCGGCAAATGATCCAACACCCATGGCTGCGATCATGACGGTAAACACACCGAAAATGGCGGCTTCGGTTGCACCTAAAACACGCGCTGCATAGTGGGAAAGTAGAAACTCATAAATCATGCCGCATCCAGCAAGCGCCATCATGATACTTAACAAAGTGATGTCGTGCACCAGCAATTCAGGCTTTTTATAATGGCGCGCTAAAAACGGAACACGCTCGACAATTTGATGGGCCAGACTCATGTTAATTCACAAAACTAATAGGCACTAACAGCGAAAAGAGCGACCAGTAACAAACCAATAACAATATAAATAATTGCCTCGATTAAACCGATACCAATATTACCCTGGTCATCAACCTCTTCGACTACATTGATACCACTTAGTACGACGTGGCGCGCTGCAATTGCAATTAACGAAAGTGCGATTACCATGATTGCGGAAGCAGCCACCCATAATAAAGCGGCTGTGATGGCACTCAACGGCATATAAGTCACTAAACCTGATGCTGCCGTCACCGCCAAAGCGGCTCCTACTTTGTGTCCAAAATAACGAATTGCTAACGCTATGTTTCCATTTTCAAACGCATCTTGAATACACCCACCCTCGTGACGTTTGGCATAAACAAAAGTGCGATACCGGGTTACGATAATCATCAGAATCTGCGACGCAATAAAACCAAATGCAACCAAGGCGAGGCCCATAAAGCTTTCAGCATCAACCCAAATCATCACGGCCCTAATTATGATTGCGGTGGCAATCATATTGGCAGCATCCACGAGTGCTGCCGCTGCATTGCCTTTGAGAATTTGTTCATGAATAGAAATCTGCGGTAAAGAAATTTTATCCAATATAAAACGCGCCGCCACCATTAATAAAATACCAAATACACCGTAGGACAAAACAATGGTCACTTCGTAAACCAAGGATATGGTTTCATCTCCAGAAACTGCACCGGTTAACATCAATCCCAAGGCAAGTAATGCGGCACCAAAAGAAATGCCAAATGCATGATTGTCTTTTACGGATAACTCTTTAACCGAATTTACGTTTGAAACCAGGCCCGAAACTTTTCCGATGAGTGTTAGCAAAACAATTGCGATCACAAAATCAACGAGCAAAACCAAATACTCATAACGTTCCAGTGCTAAATAATCTGTTAAATTCATTCTCTAATACTCCAAAGCATTCGTTGCTATCTTATTTTCCACCAAAGGTACCGCGAGAGTAGCTCGAACCGCTGCGCAAGCTGCCGCTATAACTACTCGACTTTGAAGAATAACCACTGGTTCTTGTGGAGCCCGAATTACCCCGGTAACTGACACCAGACCCTTTGCTAAACGTGCTCGACTTTCGCGCGCCTGAATAGCTTTTTGAAGATGTAGATGCTGATTTACTATAAGTTGATCGTCCATGAGGATTTGCACTGCCAGAACGACTATAACCCGCGCCCGAATAAGCGCCGAGCTCATTATCATCTTGATGGCGACTATAGGGACGATGTCGATTCCAAGAATCGTAACGAACGGGGTTGCGACCCATTATGGAGTTTAATAAGAAGTACGCTCCGACGAATTCCCAAACCGATGAACCACCTCGGTTAGTCCATTGCCCATAAGCCGGATTGCCAACGAGCTGAGCCGCATCACCGAAGTCTTTGACATCGTTAAAAGTTGCTTCTTCATTCTTACTCATCACACCCACACGCGGCAAAACGCCATTCGAAAGATCAGCGAGTACATTAATAGGATCGGATAGGGCTTTATTAAAAACTCGCTCGCTGGAGGCTTGCATGATCGCTTCTGCTTCAGGAATTAATTTCTGCGGATCACCATATTGTTTGTGATTCGTTTTCACATCGTTTAAGCGTTTTTCTAGATGTTGGTAAAGTTGGCCTTCAGCTGTGCCATCTTTAACCAAGGCATCAACAATTTTATCCATTTCTGGACGGGATTTGGACACTTGTCTGCCATATTCTTTTAATATGAGCGCGTTTTGTAGGCTGCCATTATCGAGCGAGGTTTTTAACTGACTCAGTCGCTGATCCGCACTTTTTATACGTGATTCCAATTCCTCTCGATACGGATCACCACATCCAGTTAAAAAAAGTGTCGTTGCTATCGTAAAACAGATCGCTGCTATTGATCGCATGGATTTACTTCCTATTTTAAGTGCTTGGGTAACGGGCAAAAAACCATCACTGTTGTTTTGTTAGCTATTATACATAAATAGGTATTTTAGTTTTCACCCATTTTGCTAAATAGGAGGATAGCTTGGGAACAATATAGATACTTCGAATCCCAGCTAAAAATGTATGGTTAAATAGGGGGCAAAAACTCATTGAAGCGATGATAAATAACAGAAAAACTGTGAAATTAACCTTGATGTTAACTAAATAGTGGAATTTTGGTATTAAGAATCAAAACCGAGCTGCATTCTCAGAAAGAACGGCAGCAGGCCCGTCAATTTACGCCTTGGTATTCAGACCTGATAATCTGACGAATGTAAAATGTAAGGTTGTCTCTGTTGTTGTTCGACCCTGCATTAATAATGTTCTATCAAATGTTTCTAAGTTAATTTTCTTTGGTATCTTCCACAGATGCTTGTAACTTACATGCAAATGCACGTGGCCAATTCAAAAACTATCCCGGTTTATTTCGCACGGACCTATAAGTCTATGATTAGAATCTATGTTAGTGGGTTGTTGCGACGGCATACGGGCCGATGTTTATACCCATATTATCGCTACCCAGCAAACTAAGTGCGCCTGTGGTTTGATCTATACGGTAGCGGGAGATGGTTTCACTGCTTGTGTTCGGCACAAAAACAAATTTGCCGCTTGGATCTACTGCGACTGAGTGTGGATTGGTTTCAGTAGAAACCGTGTTCGCGCTTGTAAGCTCTCCGGTGCTTTGATCAATGCTGTAGGCTGTGATGGTGTTACTACTATTATTTACAACATAGGCAAATCGTCCTAGAGGGTCCACGGTTATCGGCCACGGGCTAGCGCTTGCTGAAACAGGACTACCAACCCCAGTTAGTACCCCAGTGCTTTGATTAATGCTAAAGCTTGAGACTGAATTTGAGCCTTGATTAACAACATAGGCAAAACCATTATTGGGCGCAATCACCATGGAATACGGATTGGTACCGGTAGCGACAGGCGTGCCGATTTCAGTCAGTGTGCCAGTGCTTTGATTGATGCTGTAAGTTGAAATAGTATTGTCACCCATATTTACAACATATAAAAAACTACTTGTTTGATCGACTTTCACATTGCGTGGATTAGTGCCAACAGCCATTGGTGTTCCAACAATAGTGAGTGCACCGGTAGTTTGATCAATGTTATAAATGGAAACAGTGCTGTTGACGAGATTTGCGACATAAACAAAGCGGCCGAGAGGATCCACAGCAACGGATGTGGGACGTGTGCCGTCTCCCACGTTGACACTACCAATTGAAGCCAGTTCCCCTGTGGTTTGATCAATACTATATGCGGTGACGGTGTTGGCAAGTCGATTAGCCACATAGGCAAAGCGATTGTCAGCATCGACTGCTACTGCTTCAGCACTACTACCGGCTGCCAAGGGTGTACCTAATTCGGTTAAATCGCCTGTTGTGGCATCGATGCTAAAGGCAGCGAGCGTACCGGCTGTGGAATTCGCCACATACAGGGTTGGCGGTGTAACAATTGCGTTGTTGCTATTACCACTTCCATCACCATTTGCATCACTACCGTTATCAGCACAGGCTATTAGCATCAATATCAAAACGGCAAACAAAATTCTTGAAAGATGAAAGACTGTTTGGCTAGATGGCATTAATCTCTCTCCTAGTTACAAAGCTTATCTGATTTAAGCACGCATCAACTACATTCAATGATGTTCGTTGTTCTTGAAGTCTCCACCATAGATTTATATCGGCTGAAACACAAAAAATATTACTTTACAGAAAAAGAAAAAAATAGAATCAGGTCTTGTCTGTTGCATGAACATTTTGTTGAAAAAAAATGAAGCTGGATCCGGATAAAGGTCTTAATTGAATTTCTCTAAGTCAAAAACATCGTCCTGTCAAAAAAAAATACTATGAACGATACAATACGCTAGTGATCACGCATTCCAAAGCGGTGGTTACAGCATGAAATCCATCGATGAGTGTTTTACTTTACATTATTCGTGAATTAGTCGAATCATCAAACAACAAGAGTTGGGAAAAGAAGGAAACCAGGACGCCCATCAAACAAATCAAAATAAAATGCTTCCTTATCTGGAAGTGAAACCGGAAACAACACATATGCCTGTTCATTTTCAATTAATGATCGATGGGTGTCCACTTGGATTTTTGCTCGACGCTTGTGGATTTATCATTGAAATTATTTCCCTTGTCGGATCACAATCGAAAGTATGTAGCAATGAAAGTGCATATCGGACTCGACCATCGTGGCGTGATTCCCGCGTTTGTAGCCATCACCGACGGTAAACAATCGGATATTTCATTTGCACGAACACTTGAGTTACCCCAAGGGAAGTATTGTGGTGTGTGACAAAGGCTATACCGACTTTGAATGGTACAAAAAGCTAGAAAACAAGGGTGTTTTTGTCGTTACACGCTTGCGACAAAACAAGGTATATCAGATTAAACAACGCCATTCAATCAAACAAACCACCCAGGTGACAAATGATCACTCCATCGAATTCACTGGAAAAAAAAGCACAAGGGCTCGGATTAAAACCAATGCGGCGCATTGGCTACCGCGATCCGGAAACCGGCAAACACTATGAATTTCTTACCAATCATTTTGCTCTATTGGCACAAACCATTGCAGCAATTTACAAAGACCGCTGGCAGATTGAGTTGTTCTTCAAAAGCATTAAACAGAATTTAAAAATCAAACATTTCCAAAGCTCCACACACAATGCAATTAAAACGCAAATAGGGATTGCTCTATGCAATAATTTGCTTGTTCAATTTCTTCGTTTTAGCAGCAAAACCAAACTCAGTTTCCAAAGTGTGTGGCGTTTGCTGCAAGTAAATTTGTTTGAGCGATGCAATATTTTTGATTTGGTGATGGGCAAACCACCCAACCCTGACGAACCCATTGATCGGAGACAGCTATGTTTACTATGAGTTTGTGGGACAACATTGGCTCTTATCCCTTTTATGATGAGTGAGCGGATTCTTTTTGCCTTTTTTGCAGCTCATAACCTAATAAAGCCATCGCGGCTAGCACAATAAAGATAATCCATTGAGGCATAGGTGCTAACGAGCCCAGATGGG
>JAOUJM010000275.1 GCA_029883265.1 Gammaproteobacteria bacterium | reverse complement strand
CATTGAAGCGGTAACCAATGGCGATTTGTTTATTGCAGGCTACTATGCACAAACTGCTGACTTTGATCCCGATGAATCGGTGAATAATACACGGACGATTCAGGCGCTCTATGATGGGTATGTGTTGTTACTCAGTCCAAACCCAGAAGGACGTTTGGATACGGACGGCGATGGACTACCCGATGTTTACGAACAGGCAAACGGAATGAATCATTTGGATTCTAGTGACGCAACCATTAGTTTCGATACTGATACGCTTACGAATTGGGAAGAGTATTCACTTGGCACAGATATGAGAAACAGTGATAGCGATGGAGATCTTATTTCGGATGATTTTGAATTTCATAATCCGTTACTTAATCCTTTAGATTTGGCTGATGGTTTGCTCGATTTTGACCATGACGGAATCAGCAACGGAGCCGAGTTCGCAGCATCAACTGATATGTTTGTTGGTTCAATCAATAAACAATTCGATAGCATTAATGAATTAAAAGGCAGCGGTTACGTCTACACGACGCAGATTGAAGTAGATGCATTGGGCAATCAAGTTATAGCGGGATTTCACACCAAAGTTACCGACATGGATCCCACGCCAAATATTTCAAATCGCACTGCTAATTCCAGTGTGACGGATTCCTTCGTTACCAAATGGGATGCGTCTGGCAATTTACTCTGGCACTGGGGCAATACACCAACGAGTGCGTTCGCTCGAGTCGAAGGCATGGTGTTGGATAGTCTCGGTAATATCTACATCACCGGATACTTCTCAGGCATGATTGATTTCGATAACACAGCCGGCGTGGATTCACGGAGCTCCAACGGCAGCTACGACGCCTTTATTACCAAACTCGCTTCTGACGGTACCTATCAATGGACCAAGAGTTTTGGAGGGAGCAGTCCTGACTATGGATACGATTTAGGGATTGATGCTAATGATCAGTTATACGTTGCTGGTCAGTTTCTATCGACCTCTCTCGATTTTGATCCCGATCAAAGTGGAGCAGGGTCAGCCACCCTTAGTGGAAGCTCGGGTGCCTTTGTTGTAAAACTCGATCATGTTACTGGCGCGTACCGAGGTCATTGGACGTGGTTGAACGGTGGTAACCTCGCCGGTACTAGCGTTGGTATCGATAGCAACAACCGAGTCTACGTGGGCGGTTATCATTCGAGCGGAAGCTTTGATGTTGGTGGAACGACATTTAATAATCCAACTGTTTACAAAGATGTGTTTGCCATAGCGTTGCAACAAGATATAGACGTGAACGATCAATCCAACTTTATTCCATTGTGGGCTTATTCGCCACACAATGGGAACTACTACCACGACGAAGTTACTACGCTGGAAGTAGATAGCACGCAAGGAAAAGTTTATTTGGGTGGATCTTTCCAAAACCACATGGACTTTGACAGTGCGGGTGCTGAGCCACAAGTGCTAGCGGGCGGATCCGACGATGGCTTTCTTGTGCAATTAGATGCGACAACTGGCGCGTATGGTTGGCATTACCAAATTGTGGGCAACAAATCCGACATCGTCCGCCGAATCAGTTTAGACGGTAGTGGGGCAGTGTATGTGGTTGGTGATTTTGCAAGTACCAACGTCAACTTCAGTCCATTCGGAACAGACATCAAGAGCAATAGTGGAAATTACACCGATGTATTTATCACGCGATTGTATACTGATGGTGCGTATGGATGGACTCAAAGTTACGGTGGCGGTTCGGGTGGTGAATACGTTCAAGACATTGAAGCGGTAACCAATGGCGATTTGTTTATTGCAGGCTACTATGCACAAACTGCTGACTTTGATCCCGATGAATCGGTGAATAATACACGGACGATTCAGGCGCTCTATGATGGGTATGTGTTAATACTTACGTCGAAGCCATAATTGCTATTTCTTTTATTGTGAAGATTTGATTTTCTTGTAAGCAATGAAATGGACTCCTCTCACCCTCTTAATAGACTAGAGGAACCCAAAAACATTTTGAGAGGAATCCAAGGATGAAGAGTACAATTATTGGTTCTGTCGCATATAGGCGATCAATTGTAAATCATGCTATTCTTTTCCTACCAACAATGACAATAGTGAACATCGTATGATCAGTTTTAAAGGTCGCCATTTTGAGAAAGAAATGATTCTTCAATCCGTATGATGGTATCTTACCTAAGCATTGAGCTATCGCAATGTAAAAGAATTGATGGTAGAGCGAGGATACTCAGTTGATCATAGTACCATTAATCGCTGGGTGATTCATTATTCACCGCAATTAGAGAATATTTTTCGTCAGGAAAAAAGACAAGTAGGAAATCGCTGGCGCATGGACGAGACCTACATTAAAGTCAAAGGAAAATGGAAATACTTTTATCGCGCAGTCGATAAAGAAAATAACATAATTGATTTCCTACAGACGGCTAAACGCGATAAAAAAGCAGTGTTACGTTTCTTTAATAAAGCGATTAATAATAATGGTCAGCCTAGCGTAGTCAACATCGATAAAAGCGGGACTAACAAATCAGCAATCAATGTCTATAATAATGAGAATAATACGCGCATTGAAATTCGACAATGCAAGTATTTAAATAATATCGAAGAGCAAGATCATCGATTAATAAAGCGACTAACTCGGCCGATGCTGGGTTTTAAAAACTTTCACTGCGCACAAAAAACATTGATCGGGATTGAATTAGTACGCATGTTGAAAAAAGGTCAACAACGATATTCAGCAGTAAGTGATAAATCTGTTGTAGAATTATTGTATGCATTGGCTGCGTAATCGATCTTATCTTCAAACAAGCTTGGCGTCACAAATTAATTGCGACAGAACCAAAATTGTTATAAAGCCCATTGCTTCAGGTCGTGGATATCAGGCACAGTTTAGTGGTTACGTGTTTGTTGGTTTTCAAAACTGTTTCACGATCTCAATCGTTCGTCTTCAAACCAGGATAACGCAAAATCAATGTTATTGAATAACCACAACAAACAACAACTGTCGTACTATGTAAAGTCGACATTCCCAAGATCCCAATCTGGAGTATTAACAGGAGCATGTTGACTCGGTGTGTCGATGGTCTCGTGTGAAGAAACATCATCTAGCAATGCTGTACGTCCGAGTCTACCCGATACGAAAAGTACGCCTGTGTGCGCGAGTCGTCTGAAGATCGTCGTTTTGCCACTCCCATCGGCATCAACAAGATAGTCATATAATGAATCATATTGATTATGGAATTCGATTCGCATACCGGTTTCTGCGAGAAAGCGAAATGTCTTACTACGATCTCTTGCATTACATTCATGTGTAAGGTAGTGAAATAATTGGGGGTAAGTGGACTGACTAATCTGACAGTTTAAACGGATGTCTTCATCTGAATTCTTTGAAAAAACACGAAAATCTAAGGATAGTTTTGCCATTTATGCGGTCTCCCGTTCGTTCTTATCACTTAGTGATTTAACCCGTTGTTCTCCAGCTAGTTGAAAACCAATCACGTTTGAGAATTGAGCGTCAGGTAGTATTTCAATTTTGTGATGTTTGAAAATAGTTTTAATGATTGGTGCAAATAGACTAGCACCGCCACCAGCCACAATAATTTTCTCAATATCTTCCGCATTTCCAAGCTTACCTCGCAATGGTGTTAATGAGTCCGCGATGATCGCTTCACAGGATTTTATATATTTAGACAAGTTGATAATTTGGCTCCCTAACTTTAGATGACGGCCTTTTGTTAGACTGTCGCATAAGTGGGACTCAGAAAGATTCTCAATTTCAAAGTCCTCACAAATTTGTGCTGAAATATGAGAAATGAGTCGATGCATTCCTCCAGAGGATGACCCACAACGTTCGCGCATCGCCTTGATACCACGAGTAACCCACCAATCAAGTGTGAAGTGACCGACATCAATAATGCAGGTGTTCTGATCATTTAGGGATTGTGAATTGTTAATCGTGTTAGGACCAAACGCATAGTAAAAATAGCTACCCAAAGGTTGAGGAAGCACCCATACTGAATCGACAGTCGCTTCAAAATCTTTCGTGACTTGCCAAGTACCCTCAAAGCTATTTGTTATTCGATCGACATTGCGATTGGACATGATAGAAACGGGTAAGCCAAGAACAAGCAGATCGATATGCTTAATTCCAATATAGGCCAATGCACCACCAGCCATTGCATGATATTGAGAACTTTTAGAAAACTGATCTGACGGTTGCCGAATATGATGTGTGTCGAGACTCAAAGCAATATCGTGTCCTACTTCGAATATACTATCTTGTATATTGACGAAAACAGTGTCCAGTTGGCTGTTGTTGTGAAAAAAGTCAAAACGATCGGATGATCCTTTGCACAATCGTGCGAAAGAAGGAAATTTGTCAAATGAAGGACCGTTACTTTTGTTTTGCGTGAATTTAGTAAAGCCATAGCCAATGTCGACACCAATTACAGTTTTCATCTCAAGATCCTCGTTACTATTTAATACTCTATTATAAGAACTCATTGCAGATTAGAGACTTGCTATTTGTTGAGAATTCTAAGAAAAGTAAAGGAAACGCAAACAGAATCTTTATAAAAACCTAGGAATGTCGATAAAACAAAAAAACGTGGGATAGAACCCGAAAAAACAGTGAAAGTTAGCGTTCTAGTCTGGAAAAGATATCCAAGTCATTGTGCAAACCAGAAAAAACCGTGATAGATCCACATAAATGTGGAGAAAGTTTAATAGGAAAGAATGGAGGATCGTAAAGAGTAATAATTCTTAATAATATAGCCCACGCCAATTTACACAATTACGTTGAATTTAGAAAAATAATAGTGGGCGCAACACAGAGTGAAGTCGTGGTTCTGAGAACCTCCTATAAAAATAATAACATAGGAAAAGGATATAGCAAATTTCAACTATTAATCTGCAAAGAGCAAAAGTTGCAAAAAGGTAAATGTTCGTTATACTGAGAGACATTCGTTGAGGAAACAGCGAAATCGCGTCCATCAAACCACAGTTTCAAGCCATATGGCCGTTAGCTTTACGTCAAAAGCACAATCCACTTTAAGAAATTGTAAAACCAATAGGTACTCTTCAACTGTACTAATTTGCATTATGCGTAGAATGAGCAGACGGTCGCCGAAATCGAGCGCAGTATTTTCTTGATTGCGATTAAGATTAAATCGAGGCGCGCAACGCGTCGCTCATTCGTATCTGTACGACAAACCGCTAGGGGCAGTTTGTGTTGAAGCAGTCGTAAAGGCTGTAAAGAACACAGCCACATCGATCCAAACTAAGTGAGCCGGCTAAGCCGGGTTGGTTGCGTAGGAATGCCGACCATCGATCAGTGACGCCCTAAAGAAACTATTGCCCCTCTAAAAAACTGTTTACATAACAAGTGGAGAAACTATGACTTGGAAACATACATTGAATGATGTGCTCAAGCGAAATAATCGTACGGCGGCGGTAGGCGGAAAGGCCGTAGGCCAGCTAACACGAATGCGTAGAGCTGAAGTGCTAGAAGGAGGGTTTAAACAACTAAGAAAGCTTGGATATGGAATCCAAGATGTGAGGCATCTCAAGCAAAAGCACGTCGTAGCATTGGTAAAGTATTGGGAGAAAACGGAATATGCACCAAAGACCATTCAAAATTATGTATCTATATTCCGTACATTTTCAAACTGGATAAACAAACCGAATATGGTACCGGCTACTAAATACTTAGTATCGAACCCAGAAACCTTTTCGGTCGCTAAAAAAGCAGAGTCGGACAAAGGATGGCGATGTCGACTTGATACACGAGGCAAAATAGAAAAAATAGCAAATGAAGACGAGCGTGTTGCGATTCAAATCGAACTTCAAGCCGCTTTTGGACTTCGAGCACGAGAATCATGGTGTATTCGTCCGCACCTTTCAGATAAGCATCACTATCTTGATGTGAGTCGAGGCACAAAAGGAGGAAGG
>JAOUJM010000274.1 GCA_029883265.1 Gammaproteobacteria bacterium | reverse complement strand
TATTTACAGAAGAATCTTTTTGCAGTTAACCAGGTGATCCAACACTTTGTGCCTAGCGCTCCGATCCTATTAGGCTGGAGGGAGAACCGCGTAACCCTTGATTTTAGCTAATTAATAGCCTGATGGTGGTGTCACTGTAAGTTGTTCCAGAGAAACCCGTGTGACCAATGGAATTAGCCCCGCAGCACTGGCATCACGATAAACTTGCTCGGCGTTACTGCTGCTAATACAGTAGTCTACGGAAAAAATGGGTAGGCCATATTCTTGATAAACCGTGTATTGTAGTAAACGATCGGGCGTGGTCCATCCAGAATCGCTATGACGTTCGTGTAAATCACCGGCTCTGGGATCGTCCCAGGGAACATCGCCGTCGCCGTGCCACCAGGTGTCTTCCACTGCTAAGGCATCAATGGCGGCCACATAGCGATCGGGTGCGAAATCAATTAAATACGGTGCGTTTTGTGGTACCACATAAAATGGGGAACGCTTTGCTTTACCCACAGCACCAAGCGCTTCGATGAATTGAATCATTTCCAGCGCGACATCGACCCCTTCATTCGTTGCTGCCGCCTGTACCGATACATCGTCATAGGCTTCCACCCAATCCAAATAAATGCCATCAAAACCATAGGCCGCGATTTGCTCGATTAACCCGGAATTACCAAGCCAAAGATTTTTCCATGCACTGTTCCAGTAAGCGACTTGGTAGTTGCCGCTCCAATTATCGGGATCCGGTGCAAGCAAATAATCAGGTGAACCCAGTGTTGTTTGTGTTGGCGCGACCCAATCGGTTTGCCAATAACTGCGATAATCTTCCGCCTGACCAATATCAATGTATGCGAGTATGACTCGCTCGCGTCCATCCGGTGTCGTTTTTAATTGACTCATAATGTGTGCGGTGTCATAGGGAAATTCGGAAAAATTAAATCCCGGTTCAATGACTAGTAAGGGATACTCGGTTTGTGCTAAAGCGGTTAGTTTGACTTCGTCATTCAAATCCTGAAGTTGATACATCCATGCATCAACCTGCGCTAGCGAAAGTTTCTGTAAGGCTGCATCATCAGAACAAGCAAAAAGCTGCAATATACAGGCAATGAAAAGAAATGATTTGCTGGTGATCAGTTTCATAATTGTGAGCATTGAGTTGGCAATGCAATCAAAATATTTATACATTTTAGCTATGGGTAAGTTTTTAATCGTCACCGCTGGGTAGATCTGAAGCGACGCGTTTGATTTATGGAAATATTCTGCAGCTAAAACAGGACTAAATTCAGTTGATAATCAGTTTGAGAAATACCTTACGCGATACAACAAGGCAATATTAACGTTTTTGGTATTTTCTGGATCATTGACTCACAATAAATATTCACTCGTTTTATTGTTTAACGGTTCTACTTTTAATACAAACACGCAATACTTGACTCGATGACAAACAACAATTAGATAGATTAAACCTCTCTTTGCCAAAATTAGGATTCACCAATCCATAGCAATGCGAAGTTGGATAACATTTGCCAATTCATATGTGTTAAATGGGGGCCTGACTTTTAATTCCGCTTCAATTCCGTCGTTTGGAACTAACCAGGGCTCAAGCTAACATTGAATATCTGTGTTCCAATAAACTCTTCAATCCGATTCTCGAAAGGAAATCTGATAGCATGGGGGCACCCTCATTAGAATAAATGCAATTGAGTGAAGTGAGAATGTTCTCAGTTATTAGAATTAGTTTGTGTGTTTTGCTTGTTTCCACGCTCTCAGCCTGTGCTTTTTTTCGCATGGTTACGACTGAAAAATTAAATACACCTAAGTTCGAGTAGCAATCGCACAAAATAGACTAGGCGAGCAATCATTCCGCTACAATTAATATTTTTGCCAAAGTGAATAATCCAAACTCAGTTAGTCTCAAAAACGTTAACGTTGCATATGAAACTGCAGTGGACGGGGAACATTTTTCCTGGGGCAAGGATATTCCAATCGACCTTAAGTCGGTTGGCGAATCGACCTGAGTAGTGGCGGTGAGGATTAAGTATAACGACTATATGCGCATCACCCGAAAAACACTGATGCGCTAGATTAACAAAAACGATACTATACCGGTTCACGTTTCTGTGGTTCTGTTGGTTGCTCCAACACTATATAACGAGCACGAGCCGGGCAGCACTTACTTTTCTTTTGATTTGGGCGCTTCAAAAACAGCCAATGTACTCTTTCCTCGTGATGAAATTCAAGAGGCGAGTAAAAAAGTATCAAAGGATGGAAAGACGAAGCTGAAGAAAAATTTCTGGCAAGAAAAGGGTGAGGTAGGTTTTTAAAATTTATGCCTAAAACCTCTTTTTTGTTTAAGTCAACATGTAAAATGTAAGGTCTGACCGTGCAGGGTATCTAAGAAATAATTACACTTAAAACATGAAATCGCGAATGACCAATAGCTAGTGGGCAACAAGGAAATGAATATTTTATTTATGAGTATCAATATAAGCACCATCGTGTCTCGGGGGAACCCTTTATTATTCATTTTATTGTGTATCTTGCTGACCGGATGCGCTACTCGGGATGTGTATATTGCTTTGTACCCAACAACAGATAATCTTTTGGCTAAGGCTGAGCCAGTAGATGCGGGCACAACTCCAATGAATCTTTCAATTCAATCTATCAGTGATGACCGTAGCCAGGAAAGAGTTGCCTATCTCGGTGACAAAACAAGTTCAGTGCGTGATGTGTTTACTATAACTCCAGTGGAGCAATGGGTTACAACAAGCTTGTCCAGAATTCTACCCCTTAAAGGTTTTAGGGTCGCAACTAATAACTTTCAGCACGTTTCAGAAGTAGATTTATACGGCTCAATAAGAAATATAATATGCTATGGTGTCAACGGTCACTACAATGTGGATCTAGAAATTATATATAGAGCTAAATTGCAACGCCTTTTATATGAAAAAAGCTATCAAAGTAGTGAAAAAATTATAGATTGGGATAAAGATTGGGCAAATGAATTTGAGCAATGGTGTATTGAAAAATTCAATCACAATTTTCGCTTGATCACTGATAGATTAGCCACCGATTTACGAAAACCGAGCGATCAAATAACAATGATCCCCGTTAACGTTAGTAATCCTTCTAGTTTTACCGTACGCAATAGTCCTGAAAGGGTGTTCTCAAACTACCGTTTTTGGTTTGGTGGTCCTCCATCTTTATTAGAATTGGATTATCAAGTTGATGCACAGATGAACAATATATTTCGCTTAGGAGTTAGCTATTTACTTTTTTTATGCACTGCATCAGCGGAATATGCTTATAGTTTTCCATCAAACCATAATTTGGAATGGTTTGCCGGGACTTCTATCATGGCGGATTGTCTATCGGGAAGTTTCTATGCGTTAATGTTGCAAAATGGAGTAGACTGGTATTTTAATGATTCGAGTATGAAAAAATCAACATTAGGAAATAAAGGTCCGTTTATACGGGCAGGATTTGGAATCATAGATAAAAATTATCCGTTCAAGATGAGCAATTCAACAAGTGATCAATACACTTTTATACTTGGACTCGGGGTAGATTTCTAGTGACAAATAGGCTAAGTGTTCGAGATTCGGCAGCAAGTTTGGTCGATAGTACTGGTGAATGTTCTATATCTCTTCTTTTTTAAATATTATTTCAGTTATTGCTTTTTTAGGTTCTGATTTATGTTTCTTATATTTGGATTTTTTCTATTAGTTGCATTTACCTATTTTTTGTTTAAGCGGCTCAAAGGTACATGGATCGGAGAGCTTAAATTGGAAAATAACATTCTTTTTCAGATCAAATTGATTCGGAATAAATATGTCTATTTGGATTTATGATCGACATAAGGGTATGTGTTATTTTATGTCATAGAAAGACGAGCGTGAGATGGACCCCCATTTCATATCCAAGCTTCGCTAACAATAGATGTTCGATAGTTTTGATAATCATACTTGGGTGTTTAAATATGTGCGCCGATGTATACATAAAAAAATTGTCAAGTCGAATGCTATGGATTGTTTGTAAACAAAATTGGATTAATAAACCTCACTTCTATTCTTGCCCAAGCTTATTTGTTTGTTACACCCAAGTTTGTCTATAAAGTATTGGTCATGGCTAGCGACGATGATCGCACCATGGTAATTTATCAACGCAGCAGTCAATGTCTCGCGAGCGAGCAGGTCCAGATGGTTTGTTGGTTCGTCAAGTAAAAGCAGTTGTGGCGGCTGGGCGCCAAGAAGTGTGATTGCTAAGGCCAATTTTAATCGGCTGCCACCACTGAGTTGTTTAATGGATTTCTGCACCATGTCGCCACGTAAACCTAACCAAGCCAATCGATCACGGCATTGTTGCTCGTTTAATCCTTGCGAGAGTCGCGTGTAGGTTGCTAATGCGGAATGATGTGGATTAACTTGGTCGAGATTCTGATCCAGTAGTTTGGTTTCAACAAAAAGTGTTGCCTCGCCCCCTAAAACTGGAAACTGTTTCATTAGTGTTCGTAATAAAGTGGATTTGCCACTGCCATTACCGCCTTGCAAATGAATTCTAGTGGCACCAGTGATTCGCATGGTTAACGGCGGCTGCAATGGTTGATTGAAACCCCATTGCAAGTCTTGTGTTTCAAGAATTGTTTTATTAGCCGCTAGCTCACGGTTTTCCATTTCAATCATAATTGGTTGAATTGTTTCCTGTTGAGCAAATAGGTCACGTTGTTGTGTTTCTAGTGTTAATTGCTGTTTGTCAACAATCTTGCGTCGGCGTTGTAAATTTGCGCTTGCACGTTCTTTGGCAGCACTAATTTCGATTTTGCTGAGTCCTACACTTTTTGCCTGTCGTTTCGCAGTAGCGTGTCGTTGCTGGGCGCGTTCGAAGTTGGTTTGTATCTTTTTCGTTTGCTTATGCCTTCTCAGTTTTATCTTATCGAGTTGTCCTTGTTGTCTTTGAATTCTGTTCAGCCGACTGCTTTGAAATAAAGTATAGCCTCCACGATGATGATGCAGACCTTGATCGGTGACTTCCCAAATTTCGTCTGCAATGTCTATGAATTGTGCATCGTGACTGATTAGTACAATGGTTTTGTCGGTCTGTTGAATCCAATGCAATAATCTATTTTTGTTATTGGCATCAAGATAGTTGCTGGGTTCGTCAAGTATTAGGATATCGTTGTCGTACCATAATGCGACAAGTAAAAGCAATTGAAATTGTTCACCTGAACTAAAGGAGTCGATCCTGCGATGTACATCTGGCTCAAAGCGCAGGAATAACTCACGCGTATGGGTGCGTAAACGTGTTTGCCAGTCCCAGTGTGACTCAGCGCAAACCAGATCTCTTGAATCAATCACGCCTTGTTCAATACGCGCAATCGCATCAAGTGCATGCGTAAGATTGAGTAAGTCAGCAAGTGTTGTTTGCGTTGATCCCATCCAGGATTGCGCAACATAATGAGCCCGACCCGCAGCACGGACTTTTCCATGATCAGCTTGAATGTCACCACAAATGATTTTCGCAAGCATGGTTTTGCCAATACCATTATTTCCAACAATGGCAGAAATTCTCTGTTTGATTTTGAGAAAACAATGGGTGAAAAGTGCTTCACCGGTTGGCAGTGAAAAGCTGACATCGGTTAAGATGATCCGATTTTTCGGCATAAGATTCTCCTTTTAAAGTTAAAACAACACTAAAAAGAAAATCAATGCTTCACTGGACTGTCCTCGGATTACAGTTGAATGGTGCTAACACGCTAACATAACTGGCACTGTTTTGGTAGTGTGAACGCGAATAAATAAGGGGCAGTATTAGTTTCAGCTAGGATAAGTACTACGAATTGCTTCATTTACCTTCTGAAGTTCTTAGCTAGAGACGGGTCTCCCATTTAATGGCAGACCCGTCTCTCACTTTGGGTGTGGCGTGATGCGGCCCATGCAGATGCGACTGCTCGAATTTTCCGTGCAG
>JAOUJM010000272.1 GCA_029883265.1 Gammaproteobacteria bacterium | reverse complement strand
CAAACTGACGATCGCCCATCCAAATCTTGTGGCGGTCACCCCAAGGTTTCGCTGTATAGGTCTGCTGATATTTGAGTAAAAAACTTTGAACCCGTTGCCTGGCCATCTTTAAATCACGATTTGCAGCGTGACGAGCGCGCACGAGATCCCGCATGGCTTCGTGCACCTCATCCGGCACCCGCTCACCTGCTCGATACAACCGAGCTAGGCCCATCGCATCATGGTGTTCATTCTTGACTCTATCTCCTGGTTTTTTCGGAATACGTGATGGTGCAACAACTTCACAGGATTGCTTCAATTTTGATAATATTCGGTAAACCGCATAACCACAGGGACCGGCTTCATAGCAGTATTCGATGTTTGAGAACTTAGCCTCTAACTTCTTCACTATATGAGATATTTGGGTGTCGCTATTTTCATAATTTCCCCAAAAGCGAATTTCTCCATCACGGCCCGCCTCGGCAACCGCAACGGCAATGGTTTCCTTATGAACATCAAGACCGATGAATGCGTGTGACTTTTTCATGATCTTCTCACTTATCTATACTGGCTAATGACAATGCTATCACTTCAGCATATAGTAAGGTCATATCATCTTTTTGTTTGTCGGCTCGGCTCGTGGTGGTCCTGCCGCAGCGACGTTTTATTCGTTGATGGCGACGTGTAAGAAATACGAGATCAATCCGTATGAATATTTAGTGGATGTGTTAACGCGATTGCCGGAGTGTGAAACCGATGAGGATTATGAGAAGTTGGTGCCGGGGAAGTGGACTACAAAACGCATCGGACATTAACCTCCAGACGTACTAGACGGTGAATTAGTTATTATTGAAACAGTGGAACGTCATTACTAGTAAATTCTATGAACAAAGACTTGCAGAAAATACTATTGGCAGGATTTGGTAAGAGGCTTGCGAAGTACAGTTTTAAAGCAAGACCGAGATCCCAATCCTTTATTCGGCCTACGCAAAGTGGTTATAACTCAGTACACCTTTCATTTATAAATCATAAGGACGATTTTGATCTTACACTCGACATCGCTATTCGATTTGATGAAGTAGAAGATATGGTTAACGAATTCAATCAGCACCTTACAAAAAAGGAAAAAGCACGAACCTGTACAATCGGAATTGAACTAGGTAATTTGACTAAAGGTACTCAGAGACGATGGACCATATCCTCTGAATCTGATATTCAACCAGTGATAGATGAACTCATGGATGAATTTACTCTTCATTGTGAGCCATATTTCGAAAAGTATAGTACCTTAACCTCAGTATACGAAGTATTGTCGAGCGATGAGAGAGATTCCAGTATAAACAGCCCGATACATGCGAGCAGAGCAAAACGATCTCTTGCTGCTGCAAATCTATTAGGTTCTGGTAATCTCGAAAAAGAACGGGATCGTAGAATTCAATTTCTCGAGCAAATGAAAGATTTCGGACTAAAAAGCTACATCGAATTTACAAAATCAATTATTAATTCCGATTAATCGGGAAATCGAGACTGTAGAAAATTCTGTGTAATTGCTTATCATAACCCTATTCTGGGTCGATTGCGTTTATACGCTTACGTGTGGGTAACTATCCGGTTGGTGTACGAGCAATTACCCGTACACTAACTTTTGTTTTTACATCGGCATTTGAAGGGAAGGCAATAATAGAAAAAAGTATGACTGCTATTAAGTTAGTATTATTCATGTTGTGCTCCTAGTTTTTAACAAACATCGACTCACAATTGAATAAGGTTTAAGACTTTAGCTGTTTTATTTCAAACTAAAAATTAACGATTGAGAGCTGAGCAATTTGATGATGAGTTACACAATTTATAGATTACGGCATCGTTTAGGACTTGTAAGACAATATATCTTCAGCCAACCCAGGATCTATTTCGAATCCGGAATATTGGTTATTATCACACTTGCTTTTGGTGCCTTCATTCAGTGGCTTTTACCATCTTCTCTTGATCGCGGTTGGACTTACTTTGTGTTCGGCCACTCTAGCAATGTTACGCTTACTCCAATTACAACACTTTCACCAGGAATAGTAGATTTCAAAGTAGCCCTTGTCCTTCTCATTTTTCTATTTTTGTTTATGATTATTATGCCGTTTGTTGTCCATCTAGAAGAACGTTTTTTTAGATATCACATATTATCAAATAAGGAAATCTTACTCTCTGCTACATTATTCGGTGCGACTCACATAATCATTGGAATTTCCCTAATATGGTGTATCGCGATCATATTGCCCGGATTATTCTTTGGATATCGCTATCGCTCTAAGTATGTAGAACTGTCATCTGCAAATTATCGCGCTGGAGATCCACATAAGGCGGCACTCGTTTATTCTGCGCAATATCATACGGCGTTCAATACAATCGTATTAAGTTTGCTTGTTTTGATGATGACCGCGGGCACTCTAGTCACTGGGCACCAATTTTGATTTATATTAAGTAAATTTCTTTCAATCAGGATTTCAATTTTTTTGTGGGCGTGGAAAATCATCTGGTAATTTAACCTGACTCAACAGAAACATCAATTCATCTCGCTCCACTCGCTTCTGAGTTAATGCGCTTTGGATTATCTTTTTGTATATCTCATCATTCATTTCAAATAGTTTCGATAGTACCTCTATTTGCGTTTTCTGAAGTATCTCCAGTTTCTGGTCGTTTACCAGCATTTCTAGCTCGTTCGATGGGACACTATAGTAGATTCCAACAAAATGGTTTGATAGATAACGTTGCGCCAATTTTAGCCACTTGTGATGATCATCCATACTTCCTAATGTATTCTCTGCGAAAGAGTAATATTCGCCAAAACGGCCAGCAAGATAGGTAAGCATCAGCCACTCAGAATAACCTTTTTCATCAAGAAGATGCTTACTATTGATACCGGTAACATATCCCATCACACCATCTTGACTTGAGCTTTCTTTAATGACGAGTTCAACATGCTGTGGCAACTCCTCCAACGCTGCATACAACAATGCATGTCCAGCCTCATGAGCTGCGATATATTTACGATCTCTAACAGTGGGCGCTCGGCTCATACCAGCAATTCCATTCGCATAATCTACACGACTCGGATGCTCTCTTGTATTAACATAAGCATTCGATGAATCCGTTGTCATTCTCATCATTACCCATATGATTGAAATAGCAACCACAGCCGCTAGCACTTCTTCTGGTTTCGCGTAATACCACGCAACCACTTCTGTTCCATAGTTTCCCATAGTCCACATGAATACGGACCATATCGCGAGTCCGCGTACGATTTGTTTGATGCAAGACAATAATGACATGATTGCACTACTATGAATATTATTTGTCGTGATCAGCTTAAATATCGGATATAACATTAGTACGAATATGCCTACGACCTCAACGATCTGCTGGACAAATGCCACGTTCGCTTCTTTGGCGATCGTATAAGTTCCACCAAAATATAGAAAAATACAAAACAGCGACAAATGCTGAATAAAACTTGAGTTTACCTGCCTTATCTTTCTTGTTAGCCACTCGACATGTTCCTGTCGCTCATCGCGATTTTTAAGAAAATAATCAACGATATAGTATGCCATGATGGCAAACACATAATTGAGTATTCCGTATGCGCCATATCCCATTGCATCTCGGGCATAGACAAACAGCACAAGCAAAGGTAGAACAATCGCTGTTTTTTTCATTAGTCGTGGCGACAGTAGTTGCCGCCAACGTGTTTTTTGATTCTTAGACACTTCTATCTCCTTGTCGGCAAAGTCGAAAAACTACTTAGCAAGTTTGGCGATCAAGTATCACTTTATTTGTGATTGTCAAACACTCGCCACTTTCAAACCGTTGTTCGCTCTTAATCGCATTCTCATCTACAATTTGATTGATACTCCCCGCTAATATCTGAAAGAGCTGTTCAGTTTTTTGTGAGAATACTGTTGCCTGATCGATTTGAATTCTGACTTCACGGTGTTGTGTTTCGCCTGATTCACTCTCAGAAAAATACCTTTGGTATTCTGGCCAAATACTACTAATCAATAATTCGCTATTCCAAGGGACATCGAACTCTAAAACCATGTTCTCCTCTCCCATCTGTCCTCGCAATGTGACTTTGTTGAGTAAGAATCTCATCGCTAACTCTTCACCATAGAAATGACGAGCTGAATCTTCGATTGCCAAGTCACTAAGCACAAATTTTCTGTCCTCTACCATTAACTCTAGTTTTCCACTCGCCCCTTCTATCTCGTATTTGTTAAAAACGGGTAGGCCATCAAGCTGGTTCAATGCTTTCTCATAATAGGAATGATTCACATCGACAGCGATTGAGATCTGTTCCTCATTTTCACTGATTGTCAGAAGAAAGAATTTATCGCTTTCCTCAAAAAAGTATTTGAAATACTCGGACTGTGCATTTTCTGGATTATTCATAATCGTAATCGTTTTTGGTGCCCCTACCCACATTTGGTTTTCATTCTCTCTCTCATCTACCGAAAATCCAAACTGATAGATGCCTATCATGACTGGCAGTTGCTCAACTTGTTCTTCAGGAAGCTCATCAACTATTTTGGTTATCTCACTATAGGCATAGGTGAGATAATTGAGAATTAAGTCATATTCTATTGATGCGGATGAGTATCCCATTCTATACAGGGGATACTTGTCAAATCGCAACGTAATACTCCCGCTGTCTTCGCTTTCGACGATTTGAAGAAGTGTCATTCGACTGACGATGCTATAGCAGTTCTCCCACTCTTTTTCTTCAAAGTCGTCACATATCCATAGGGCATCAGGGCGATAGATAATCTGTTTGCCTTCCATTGAAGGATATGCGAGCCATGGATAGAGTATTTCATCAATGAAAATTTCTTGTTGTTCTGATTCGGTGCCCGTCTCTGTTACGGGAACAAGTGATCGAATATTTCGTGAAATCTTAGATAAGATTCCACTGGTTAATACTTGTTTTAAATTTTGTAAACCCTCAGCACCAGCGATATTTTCAATGTTCACCCCTAAGTAACTTGTCGCAAGATGGCTTGATCCGTCGAACATCGATGACAAGTTAGTCTTTTGAATGTTGATCCAACTGCGAGCCAGTGCTTTCTGAATTTGCACACGAGCGTTTGCGTAGCCCTCAATGTTAAAAGGATCTTCTTCCTTGTTCAGTGTACAGCTGACAACCATCACGGTGACTATCAGGATCGCTACCTTGTATAACATCGATCTTGCTCCTTATTGGTATTCTGCGTTCGAAAAATGGTGTAGTCGGGAGGAGGATCTAGTCCTCCATTCCCGATTACAAGCTAGATGAAAGTTCTAGCGACTGCATCTATATCCCCTATAGTAGAGTACCGATGCACTCGACTTTTCCCTCTCTTTTTAACCAATACCTTGTCACCATGTTGAAAACATTGGATTAGTTGGTTGCCATTTTTTACTAGAATTGTACGTTCACTCAATGCACAGGCATCTTCGAACGCTTGCAATTCACTTTTCCTTTGAGCTTTAGTTACTTCAAAAGCTCTATTTTTTCCTGTCTCGATGAGTTTGCTTACAGCAAATGCAATGAGACAAACTACTATCAATACACCAGTTGCTGACATATCTACACTCCTACGTTTTAATTTATGCTGGTAAGGCCAGCTATCCATCTGCTACACAAATTAGTGTCTTAACCACAGTAGGCGGTTGAGATATCTTCCCTGCAGTGTCCAAGATCCTGTGCAACTTCAAGTCGTGCCTGCACGTTTTTTTCAATAGTCCGATTCAGCTTCGGACCGCCTCGAACCGGCGACGGTATTCCAGATATGGTTTCAAACAAATCGTTCGCATAATCATGCCGTAATCCATGTCCTGTGATACCAAAGAGCCTCCCTATTTCATTGTTACGAAGTATTCGATAGTAATAGTCTTTCCAGCTCACAAGCGTGCGTTCTCGCGGTATCATTGAATCGGTAGGATTCGGACAAAACTCCTTGGCTCTTTCCAAAACACTTCGTTT
>JAOUJM010000273.1 GCA_029883265.1 Gammaproteobacteria bacterium | reverse complement strand
CGTCAATCATGAACAATAAGCGGGTATTGTAGTCAGACGGTGGTGAAAAACCACGGGTACCGATATATGAATGATTTTGCTGGTTCTGCACATACATTCCACGAAAGGAATCGAGGGCTTCACCTAAAGTACGATATGCTCGATTATTAATTTCTTCTGAGGTAATGACGGTGACAGCAGCAGGCGCTTCAATTAGCTTCTGTGTGAATAGTGACGCACTTTCGATGTCCACCTGCAGTAGATCTTCAATATTCAAGCTGGTTAAGTGATCGAAATCAACTTGTTCTGCATGACTCAAAGAAATAAACATTAGGAGAAAAAAAATGACCGACAATTTAAAAAAGTAATTTCCCAAAAAAAAATACTTCATCTTGTTTTCACGTTTCTAGTCTAGAATACATGACTTTGTTTACATGTTATTGCACAAAGCAAAAATTTTTTAATGTGAAAAATGTAAAAGAGTATATCGACCAGGCTATATATGATTGTTTTAAATAAACCGCTTACAGATACTAGCATGGCTGATGTATACGCCCGCCCATCGCATCTTGTTAACTAAGCTAACATCACTAGCCCACTCACTGAAAACCAAAAACCAGACTAGACTATTCACCTTGCAGGATACAAACAAAAGCCAATACTCGAAAATGACATGAGGGGCAAGACGTGGAATTCGCTTGCAACATCTTCCATATATAGCAGCAAAGTATATTTTGTTAACCAACTTGCTAACAAAATGACTCGTAACCAACCACTGCTTGCCATCACTAATTCGTCAAGAACAAAAGATGTAATATTCAATTTCTCACCACTTTGTAGAATTTATTTGACAGTCAAATATGGGTAAATTCTACAGAGTTGTGGTTTCGCTTTGGCGGGAAAGCACGATTAGCTTCTTTTTTGCTCTCGGCGTTGTTTGGGTAATATCACGCGATATCATTGCAGAGGAATTGTGTATTAGAAAACGAATGCAATTTAGAAAACGGCAAAATAATCGCAAGAAGAACTCGACAATATTCCCTCAAAAGCATCACGAACGCAATTCAATTGAGGATTGATCCGCTGACGAATAGGTTGCCTAATTTACCCTCAATCCTGATAAGGCTAAAATTGAAATAGCCGAATCTAGCGCAACGCTAGTAAATTTTTCCACGATAAGCGGGCCTGCAATACTACTTTACCTATTAATCCGGCCAGCGCATATTGCCAATAAATTGCTTTCGCCCGGTGAAAGAATGTATTTCTGTTTCATTTTCTGTAGAAGCCTGTGCCTTTGGCTTAACACTTTTGCTCACACGTTTTCGCGCAACGGGCTCCTGCTTAGGTTTACCTGCCGCTTTTACACTGGTATCCTTCCCAGTCAGAGACTTTGTTTCGCTCGTTTGACTTTTTCCAATCGATTCCAATAATTTCTCAGCGGCCTTATCAATGACTTCACTCATAATTTGAAAATCTCCTCAATCACGGTTTCGATTTCTGCAATTGCATCCTCAGCACGTACACCACTATCATACACACTACGACCATCGAGTAAACAATTTCGATAGATCGCGCGTCTTCTTAAACCAATAGGTAGTACTGGCAAACCAAATTGTCCTACTGCATTTTTCATCACCTTGGATAAAGTGGTTCTAGGCTCAAGCTGATTTAACAGCATAGCCGCTCGCAAGCGCGGATTACGAGCTTGTGATTCTTTGATTATACCGATGATATGGACTGTTGCCCACAAATCGATGGGGGAAGGCTGGACCGGCACAATGGCAATATCGGCAAGATTGAGCGTTGCTTTGGTCTGTGCCGATTCAATCGAAGGCGGACAATCAACAATGATGTGTTCATATTGATTACTCAGCTTAGCAATGGCTTCATCAACCGATTGCTCTTCTAGTGTCACCAAGTCCGGGCATTCAAATCCGCTCAGCTTGCCAACCCGATTCCAATGAGTTGATGACTGCTGTGGATCGGCATCCAGAACGACCAGGGAAGAACGGGAGCTCAGGCCTTTCGCAATATTCATACTGAGCGTTGTTTTACCGACGCCACCTTTGTTACTCATCAGTCCAATAATCATGATTTCAATCCATTTTGCACATTCGGTATGTAACTGAATTTATCCCTGCACTAACGGCTGTTCAAGCTCGTGCGCTTGCTTCTGCGTTGAACTTGTCTTTTTACTCACTAACTCACATGCATATTCCAGGGCCGCTTCCCGCTGCTCAAAGATATGACATTCAGGTAGCTGCTCAATTACCCCTAATACTTGCAAACGCTGTAGTGGTTGGCCCTTCGCACCGACAATTAGCACCACCCGTTCCTCACGAAGATTTTCATAAATCGATTCTTCAAGTGCCAGCGATGATGACACGCCGAGATGAGGTACTTGGGTCAAATCAAAAATCACGACATAACAATCACCGATAGTAATATTTTTACTGGTAATCGCTTTGGCCGCGCCAAAAATAATCTGACCACTTAAATGAAAAAGTAATACTCGATTTTTCAGCTGAACCAATAATTCGCGTTCGTGTTCAGAGAGCGGAATTGAGGTATCATCGGCGGTACTAATGGTTCTAACTTCTCCCGACTGAAAATCCGATAAACGGCGGATGGTAATCACGTTCGCCACAAAAAGCCCAATACCCACCGCCGTTATTAGATCCACGAATACGGTTAATCCAATGACGCCGTACATAATTAATGAGCCTTTAAGCGAAATGCGGTGCGCCCGTTTTATAAAACGCCAGTCAATGATATCGAGACCAACTTTCATCGCGATTCCCGCCAAAACTGCGAGCGGAATGCTTGCCGTTAACCCTGCGGCCCATACCACCACAATCGTTAATACCAGCGCGCGCGTAATTCCAGACAAGGCACTACGACCACCAGCTTGAATGTTAACGACGGTCCCCATAGTGGCACCCGCACCAGGCAAGCCACCAAAGAATCCAGACATCACATTGCCAACCCCTTGACCAATTAATTCTTTATCTGAATTATGCTGTTGTTTGGTCAAGTTATCCGCAATAACAGAAGTCAATAAGGCATCAATACAGCCCAACATACCTAAAACCAAGGCATCAATAAGCATGGTTTGCCATTGCTCAGCACTAAAAACCGGCATGCGAAATTGAGGTAAACCTGTAGAAATTTCTCCGATTCGTCGAATCTCATCGCTAGAAAAAAGCATGATTGATATCGCGCTGCCGACCCCCAAAGCAACCAACTGTGGTGGCAAGAAGCGTTTTATTTTCGCAGGAAAAAATAAGAGAATTGAAAGTGTAATGAGTGCTAATAGGGTCTCATTTGTATTAATTTCAGCTAACAATTGCGGTACGTATTCAAGTGTGCCGATGACACCTCCGGGAGGCGTACTGTGACCTAAGAATGGCGCGGTTTGTAATATTATTAGAATCATACCGATGCCGGACATAAAACCCGAGATAACGGTATACGGCATTAAAGTGATATATTTCCCAAATTTTAAAATTCCAAAAAGAATTTGAAAAAAGCCAGCAAGTATTACCACAGTAAATGCCATCGCCAAACCGTTTTCAGGATCGGCGGCAATTAAACTAGCAATGACCGCGGTCATGATTACAGTCATCGGCCCGGTAGGTTCTGAGATCAGCGTGGGGGATCCACCGAAAAGTGCTGCGAATAAGCCAACTAAAATCGCACCATAGAGTCCTGCTTCCGCACCAGCACCGGATGCTACACCAAACGCGAGCGCCATGGGCAATGCGATAACGGCTGCGGTAACGCCGCCAAACACATCACCACGTATATGATCCAGTCGAATTTGATTGAATAGACGCAAAGCCGAACTTCCTAATGCCTTTGATAATTTGATTGGTTTTGCAAAACTGATGATTGGTTTTAGCAAAACAAATTATTCATTCAGCATTCAGTATGCCTATTCAATCTGCTTAGGACTAATTCATGTTTACAATACGCGCTATAGGTGATTGTCAATGTTTTGCAATAAACGAATCATTTCATTGCTTGGTTTAGAAGCATACGCACTAGGATGCCATTGTACTTTCAATTAACAAAATTGAACCTACGACGGCGGCAATCAACAAAAACGCCTGCCATATTTGATTCTGGCCCAAGCTTAATTTTCGGGCACTCCATTTGGATAAACCATTTGATGGCTGGGTTAGGATTTTAATCGTCGGATTTGGATTTTGCTTGCTTGTACTTTCTTGAGGTGGACTGTACACCGAGTAAATTAACTCAGTATTCGGTCGGTATTTCTTGGCGAATAGACGAATAAAGTGGTTTGGATGACTAATCCGACAAGCTTGGATTGCCTCAAGTACCGGATTGGCATCATGCAAAGCAAAATGTGTTGTTCCCCATTGTTTCCATTTTCCCTCGCAATTGCTTTTAGCATTCATGATTTCCAAATACAAAGCCCAATCAGAGCACAAGCTATTTTTAATTAACTGCTCCAGTTCCTGCTGACAACTCAAGGGAGACAAGACTGTTCCCAATTTTTTCCGTTGCATACCATTTCCTCCGAATAAATGAATCACATAGCAAAGCTTGAACTGAAATGCAGATGTCCAGAGAAAATAGCCTATTAATTAGGTCAGGTAAACCACGCAGACTGTCGCCTTATTTTATGCTTCTTTATCCATCATAAGATATTCCTTATAGGTTTCATTCGCAGCATTAATGGTAGTAATTTTACACATAAAATTAATCGCCAAGGAGACAAGATATACAGCATTTTTGGCTGAAAATTGGCTAAAATGTCGTTATTTTTGCTGCAGAAAAAAAATAATTTTTTTTTGCTTTTTTGCATAACTAGCATCAATAAAATCCATTGAGCGTTTGAATAAGAACTACATCAACACACGTGTTACATTCTGTTCTTGGATCTCATAAATCTTAATCGGTAAACTCTTTGTGCATAGACAGGAACTTTTGTCTTTATTAAACCAATACCGCACTCCTTTTATGGAGGAAGCGGCGATGCTGGAAAAAACCCGTCAATTTGTTGCGCAACATGAAAATTGTTTTGATCGAAACTTAAGTATTGGTCATGTGTCGGGTTCGTCCTGGGTGGTTAATCCAACTTTCTCGCATGTATTGCTTTTACATCACCGAAAACTGGATCTATGGTTGCAGCCGGGTGGACATGCCGACGGAGACACGGATATCCTTCGGGTAATTCTCAATGAAACTTCAGAAGAAACCGGTAGCACTAGAGCATATTGTTTTACTCAGCGAAAACATATTTGATATCGATGTGCATACCGTTCATGACAGTGCACACGATCACAGGCATACCCACTATGACATTCGATTTCTGGTCGAAATTGATGATACGCTTGCTGTACCAGGTAACAATGAGTCGCATCAAATTTCGTGGGTATCTTTAGAAAACGTTGCCCGTTTCAATAAGGCTTTATCTTTACATCGATTGGTGCGTAAAACCAATCGCCTGGCTCGATTACAGCAATCCAGTTTTGAGCTCAGCTTCTAAATTTGCTTTAAAACTCTTGACCAGAAAGATTTTCTACCGCATGCAATGCTGCATCGGCTGCCGCGTCAATATCGGCTTCCCGTCCTGATAAAATCAAACGTCCGTAAGCACCAACCGCGCGCGCCTCAATTAAAGTAATATTTGCTGCTTTCTCGGCTTCGTTGGCGGCGTACACGATATAACCCGCTGGTTCGGTTTCCAAAATAAACATACTCTGTCCGGGCAAAATCATTGAACCTTTTCGATCTTGACGATTAATTAGAACCGCGTGATCCGGGGTGATCGAACGCACAACTTCGGTCCATGCCACACGACATTTTTGCCGCGCATTTTCATGAGTACCTAAGGTTCGCAATATTGCATGACCCGCTTCTAATACGTCACTTTGATCCCGATGGTGAAGTACCATTGAACCAAACGCCCGTTCAATTACCTGTTGACCAAGATGCACTCGAGTCGCCTTGAGTGCCACATCAGTAAGACGATGTATTG
>JAOUJM010000520.1 GCA_029883265.1 Gammaproteobacteria bacterium | reverse complement strand
CAGTTTTTTCGTGTTGAAATAATAAATTTAATTCTTCTCCCAGTAGAACGCGCCTTTTATTGGATAGTGATCACTTAACCCATTTTCATTATCAATTTTATTGATTTCTCCAAATTCTGCTGCATGATCAATTGTCAATGCATATAAGTCGTATTCATTGTTGCCTTTGAATAAAATGTGATCCGGCTTATCAAAGCCATCAGCGTCACAATCATTCCAATTTTTATAGACTTCCATGCACATTACAGAAAGACCAGTGTTGTTTAAAAAATCAATCCAGATAGACAGGTGCGTGCGCTCTTTGGCACTCGTTAGAGAACCCAGTTTCATGTTAAAGTCGCCCGCGACAATGATAACTTTTCCTGCAGAATGAGTATTGATATATTCAGCGAGTTGTGCCATATTGTTTTGTTTTGCAGCTAGACTATTGCTATCACCCCCCGCATCTTGGTGCAAATTGTATAAATCAATTTGTAATCCTTCATCAATATCGAGTGTAACCATAGAAAACCCTTTTTCTGTCATACAGTCAGGATGTGAGCTCGTGCCTAGAACTAGTTCCTGCAATGTTCCTCCACATTGGTCCCATTGTGCTTTGTTATAGTCCCAGTAGTTGAAAGGAAATTTAGAAACAGTTGCTAAACCATCTCCGAATGTTGTTGCGGTGCCTTTCCAGTGCGCGGTGCGGTAAGGGTAGGTAGCGGTCGTGAAGTTCGAGATAAGTTCGTCATGTTTTGTAAAGTCTTCTTGAAAAACAACTATGTCGAGCGCCAAACTTTCTAAAATAGCACTAATGGATTTAGTGTCTTCAGAAGAATTGCCGCCCATTGCCTTTGGAAATCCATCAATATTGTAAGTCATCACATTGAAAGTTCCTGAATGGGCTGCCGGTGAGAGAGGACCAGTGTACTCAAGTGAGCCAGAATGACTCCATCCTGTTTCCCATGCTTCTGTAAGTATATTATTGTACTTCGCCAATTCATCAGCATAATCAGCAGCTTTGTTGTCTGTTGTTTTAAGCCATTCAACTGCATCAGCACCAGCATCGACAGCATCTTCAACGGTTGGCTCAACAGCCTCAACGACTTCGTTTGCTGTTTTTATTACTTTCTTCAAGGGCCCTGCTTGAGCTAAAATTGTAAAACTGAAAAGTGAAATAATGATTAAAGCGTGAATAAAATGCTTCATACGATCCCCGGAAATAATTTAATTGTTATATTTAATTGATATATTGAGTATATTACTGACATGAAGTTCACAGGAACTAGTTGAATACCTTCTCATTGCCGATATTTTTTGCCAGATTTTCTTTGCGCGTGAGAGATTTTGTGGCAAATTTTAATTCTACTAGCCATTGTTCTGCATGGGAGCAGAATGTACTTTAACGGTTTCTGTATATTTGGGATAAACAAATAGCGAATCACATTTCGAATAAAGATGCGATGTTATTTTCTGTGCATGACTAACTTGTGGGAGCGCGCCACAGTCAACATGTTTCTTTTAAA
>JAOUJM010000271.1 GCA_029883265.1 Gammaproteobacteria bacterium | reverse complement strand
TTTGTTGTCTTGATATAAGCGATTAGCGTATAAGTTAAAATCTCGTCTTCGTTGCTTGAGATCTTCACTTTGTACCGGAATAAATGCCTTTTTTTCATAATCTAGATCGTTGACTGCTTTTTCTGCCGTTAGCGCATAGTTAGTAACAATGGCTAGGGCAAGTTTTGGTGCGATTATTTGTTTCAGTGCGTATGCAGTTTGATCTAGGTAGGGACGACCACCGATAGCAGCTCGCTGCAATATCTTCGGAATATTCATTCCCACCGCGTTTACTAGACGTTCCGGGGTAAAATTAATATTTGGTGGATTTTGCATAACACGCCAGTTTGCATTTAGCTGTCCACTCCACATTGCCTCTGCGATATGATCTACCACTGGCGATATCATCTCCATTAAACTTGGAATATCACCAGCCTGCACGCCCATCGCTTCGCATTTGCCTGCGCGCGAGTTGGGCTGATCACATATGTAAAGTGGTACGTTGTTGGCACCACTAATAAAGTGCTCAATATTAATAACTGGTGGATAGTTGTTGTATCCGATATCGAATGTCGGTGGCGCTGCGTTCAAATCTTGCTTTAAGTAAGCAGTCCTTGCACCGAGCAGTGAAATGACCACCATTCGCCAGTTGTTATCGGCACCTAACAACCATCCGTTTCCAGCAAGATCATATGCTTCCCATATCAAATTCCCCAATCTGTCTCGGCAATCTTGATTCAACACTGGTGCATTTGGGTTTGCTCCTACGCAAGCTTCTTGTATTTTCTCCGGTTGTGTTTTGTCGTTCACTTGTTTGTCATCTTCTCCACTACCCGAGTTTTGTACAATTTCGTTTTCAGCTTTTTTTGTATCTGCGACTTTCACTAAATTCTCTTTAGACCAATTCACAAGTGCTTTTCCTGATTGGCAAGAGTTTCTTAACATTTCCGAGTATTTATTGATTTTCTGCACTATGGACTTTATTTCGTTCATGCATTGGTTGCACATTGCTTGAATGGCAAGTGATAGCGCATACATTCCAGCGGATTGTCCGATATTTCGAACGACGGTTTCCCAATCTGTATCAAGATTTAATGAAAATGCACCGCCATCTATTTTGATTCCATTGCAACCTGCTTGAATCGAGGGTAGACGAAAGTTGACTGGGGGTGGGTAGTTCTGTGGCATCACTCGTACTGAATAATTTCCTAATGTCACATTATGTTTATTTCCATTGACTGATATTTGAGGACCGATTCCATTTATTGTTTCCCCTATCATGATATCCCCTAACGTACTAAGCATGACGTCACGATTTGCAGCGACCGACATCATTGAACTGAGGCCGATTACAATAGCAAAAACTATGAGCAAAATACTTTTCGTCATTTTTTACCTCATGGATTTTTTGGCAGCTTCTCTCACCGCCTTATTAAGAACCGTAATCAATGTATCTGGATCATCTAGACTTACATCTGCCATATCTAAGAAGCGTGGATCAATCAATGTATTTCGCGTTTTCAATGTATCTTGATACTCTTCTTCGGTAATCCATCCGCGGAACCTTGAATTCATTATGATGCGATCCTCAATCTCTTTCGCGAGCGTAACACCCACACTCACAAACGCATGCTGGGCCGTTTCTTGATTCATGATAACCAGTGCGGGTACAGTTTGAATTTCGAATCGTTCTGCGTGGCCATTGTCAACAACATAATTGTTTTGATAATGAGTACCTGGAAGTGCGTACCCATCAATGGAAATCGCAATGGTAGTAAAATTGTATCGTTCTTCAATAATTTTTAGTGCTTGCGCCTGTCTTTCACAAAATTGACAAGTACTTGAATAGAAGAATAACAGTCCTGATTTTTCGGCAATTTTTCTTAGTGTCGATTGTCGATTAGTTTTGGCAATCGAGTCTGTAACTTTCTGTACAAACGGATGTGTTGAATAACGCATCTCCTCGCGAAGCCATGGATTAGTCATATTTGCTTGATGTAACTTTTGCGAGAATATTGTCGCTTTATCGATCATTACTCTATTGGCATATGAGTAAGCCATCAGGTTTTCATTCGTTGGATTGTCAATCGCTCGATTGCGTAAGATGGGCAACGCTTGTTTAATCCATTCGACGGAAAGAGGCTTCACCTCACTTAGCGATGGACTTGACGAGGCTGATACCGGTGGCTTTTCCTCACTTTCTTCTTCATCTGCTTTTTCTACCGGCGCATCCCAATTATAGAAATACCAACCTTCCCCGCCGGTTTTATACCAACGTTCATCTGCAATAAGATTAGAACTTGTGAACAATGTAATGATTATCAAGGCATAATGCAGCATTCGTTGTAGTTCCATAGTATGTAGATATAATCATCGCGAGCCGGCAAAGTCCGCCACTCGCCCCACATAAAGGTTGATCGACCTAGTGGATGGCAACAGTCTCCATCGCCATCATTATCTGTTGGTATGCAACACGATCCGTCGGCTTCTGCAACAGGATAGAGCATTTGCATTTTGTATTGGTCTTTGGGAAGTGTTAGAGCGATTTGTGTTTCACACATAGCATCGGATCCCATGGTTCTTCGCGCAAGTCCGCGCCGATGCAATGAAGATAGCGCTTTCACACCAATCAATGAAGTCGATGTGACCTCCGAACCTACATCAAGACCATAACCTGAAAACGGATAAGACGTGCCCCAACAGCCTACACACCAAAACATAAGTTCGAACCCGTTGGTGATGTTCGCCGCCGCACAATCGGCTATACATGATACAACTGCAGGCAATGAAGAGAAGATTACTGCTTCGGGAGTAGTAAGTAGTGACAATTCATCTTCGTTCCATGTTGGATCAAGCTCACTCATGAGTAGAACATCAAAATCGTACATCCCTTCTCGATTGCATTCGTTCTCAACAAGTAGATCTAACATTGCCAATAGTGGAAATGAATAATAGTGGTAGTTATAAAACATAAGTTCCGGTGGTGTATCCTCATCACCCGGTTCAGAACTACCGCTACCGAGCATTACGCTATTGTCATTGAGTGTGACGCCACCCAGTGATGGTGAACAGTACGGTACTCGTGTCAATTCCATCAATCTCGATGGTGCCCAATACGATGAGCTAAAACCCGGGTGTGGAATACCTATGTCATCTTGACAAGCGCATAACGCGTTTGAATTGCTACCTTCAGGGTCTTCAGCAGCATTGGTGCTCATACCGAATAGTTTGGCTGGAAAAAAGCAAGACCAACAGACTTTATCTATGAGTCCGGAACCCCACACCTTTGCGTCTTTACATAACGCACTATCTTCCATCGTCGCTGCCTCCACTGACGAAATGGAAAGAACGAACAGTAGAGAGATGATGCTAGCCTTCAAGAGCAAATTCCTCAACATTCATGTACACTGAGCCTGGACTAATTTCGCTGGGTAGATACTCAAGCTGAAATTGATCTCTTACATTTTTCTGTAACTTGTAGACACGTTGCTTAAATAGCTCATTAAGTTCACCCACATGTTTCCATCCTCGACTTCTATCGAATCGACTTGTCATTAATATGAATGCTTGACCAGATTTTCTTAGCACTCGAACACGTTCCAATGCCCAACTGGTTTGTTTATCAGAAGTTGAATCAAAAGCAATATAGATCTTTCGAAACTGGTGCTTGCTAAGTGGATTAATAATTTCTCCGTGTGCAGCAAGGATCTTGCCCTCACTGGTCTTGATATCTTGTGTAACCACAAAACTCAGATCGATTTCACGTTTTCGATTTTCAATGGCCTGCGGTAGATCTACAAACTCTTGTCGATCCCAATAACGTTTGTCTGCATCGGACTTAGCCTTATCCCAGTCATAGCCCACATAGCGCTCTTTCATCAAAGTAACCATGTGTGTTTCGGCAATTGGATAAGTGGTACCTTGTACTCCAATATTTTTCTGCCCCATTTTTTGCCTTTTTTTCAAATAAGACACATTGACTGATCCTTCTGCTTTTAGCGCTAGAACACCATCGTGTTCAATAATGGTGGTTGGTACCTGAGTCACAGAGTACTGATCAAAAAGTCTTGGATTCAATATCACCTCAGGAATCTTTTTTCGATCTACGAAGTACTCACTAAATAGGCTACGGAAAGACTTCATTGTTTGGCCACGCTGAACGCCGATTACCACTAGACTTGCTTTTTCCTGAATAGCAACATCGATTATTTGATCCATCTTTGAAGAGGGAATACTTTGAGAAACTAAAAAGTATACTTTTTCACCATCTTCTTGCTTTGAACCCTCATCGGCACTACTGATCCGATTGACAACGTCGTCTGAGACACCTAAGGCTTTCGCTGCCTGTTCGAGATATGATGAATTGACCGGTGACTTGAACGTCGATACATCGATGTCTTCGAATGATTGATTGTTGGTAATTGCATATATAGCATCTTTGTTAGACTTAATATGTTTATCAAGGGATGTTGGGTCGATATGAAATGTATTCGACGTCTCCGCCATACCGACTGAAGAAATTATTAACATCAGAAAGGCGGTCATAGCATTCATCACCATAGTGCCCATGCCTTGCCAACAATTTGAAATTTGCTAATCGGTCCCCAATACCGAGAGTCAAAGGAACGAGGAAGGTAACCCATTACCCAATACTCAGTTGGACCAAGCGTAAGTTCACGATCGTAATCAGATGGGTTTGTGTTTAACTTATCCATAATAACTGACTGAAGTGAGTCAACTAATTTGCCATTGATAAACACTTCACCATTCACTACTTTAATATGATCTCCTGGTACCCCTTTCACCAACTTAGTCACCAGCGTCCCTGCTTTCACATAGGGATCAATTTGTTTTGATGAGTACATGACAAATTCATCACGTGCTGGTGTTCGCAGTTTGTCTACAAGAAATAGTCGTTCATTGACACAGATAGGCGCTAATTTCGGATCCGGCGCCTCGCCTACGACATAACGTTCCTCAATTAGGTTCTCCCAGCTCCATACCATTACAATGAGAACGAATAATGTTTGGAAAAACCCTTTTAAGTAGTAACGAGACTTAGGAATTGTTATTGTTGATGAGGAAGTCATCCTTTTCTCCATTGCTAACCTTAAAACCCTATTTCTAATTCATACCACATCAAAATTCTTTAGATGCAAAATCTACTTTTTTCCGATTGCTCGACTGTTTGGACAACAATACGTTTTCTACTCAATTCGGGACCAGTCAATTGACGCAATTACTCTACACGGTCATTGAATAAGGTCGTTGATATAGTATTCATCAGGTGCTCCCATTAATGCGTTTGATTTAAAAACAATAATGCCTCGCGATTGAAGTTTCTTCGACAATGTAATCGCCTTTTCATTAAGCTCTTTGCTTCTCTTGGCATCAAATACGCCATTCACGGTTGCATCTTCTGCAATCTGTTTTAACGACAGCACGGCAATTTTTGGTGAGTGATCAGGCTTAGGCAGTAGATACTGAACAACCGGTATCGTAACGATAATAGCGATTAGACTTACCAAAACAATTTTTAGAATTTCATTAATCATTACACAAGCACCTCTTGCTATCCCCTATCCGAAACGAACTACCATTTGTTCTATCGCTTCAGGTAAAGAGTATCCTTCTCGTTGTAGCTGGTTGATTGCTTCTTTTTCCTTTCCATCCGACGTGAACAAATAGTATGTGTATCGTGGCACGATATAGCGTGCGACATCTGCTTGCCCTGTATGCTGGTTTAGAATGAATACTTCCGAGTATGCACCTTTATCCGTGTTTACCGTCTCGAGCATATCGTAGTGCCAACTCGTCAAATTGAGCGCATTCTTTTCCTTTAATTCAGACAAATCTGAGCCCGGGGTTTGAAGAAGAACAATAAAGTTGGACGTCTTCACTATCGGTTTTGCTTGAGATAGTGTATCGCCGAGTGACTGACTAATAGTCACAGCTGCACCTGTGTGTTTTCGAAAAGTTCGATAGCCTTCTTCGATGTATTTTGCAACTTTTCCGT
>JAOUJM010000270.1 GCA_029883265.1 Gammaproteobacteria bacterium | reverse complement strand
ATCAGGTCTCTTGTACGCTCCTATGTGACTAACAATATTTTCTTGGTCAATATGAAATACTATTCAAGGTAGCGAGTACTTACAAACATATACTCAAGGTTTGCTCATTATTCAGTAGTGAATATAATTCGGGGAGGTTTACAATTCTATCTTCTTTGGAAAACCAAACTGGTTGAAAAGACGTTTCGGTATAAAGCACCCTACTCTGCCATTTTCTTAGTGAATTGTTAAGGTTTGACTGATAGTCGATTGGTTTCCTGCTTGGTCTTGTATCTGTAATGTCACTGTCTTTTCCCCTGGCTGGTGGAATATATGGCTGACAATGCTATTCATACTGAACTCCGAATCGTATATACCATCACTAGTCCAATCCCAACGTTTTTGTAGAAACTGCTGATCTTGTTCAGAGTCTGCGGTCTCAATCGTGTTAAATACCACAGGTACGCCTGTTTGTAATTCTAAAGAGTTCTCAACCGAAAAATTTGCAATGGCTGCTTCGTCTAGATAGCAATCTTGGCAGAAAGACGGCAAGCGAGCGATAGTCGAGCCTTTCACATTTATTGTATCTAGGTAATATTTTTGGTCATTTGCGAGAATTATGTTTTTACCATTACTCACATCGGTGGCATAGACAACCTCGTTATCAGCATAAAGCAATTTATTGATATTAAAACCAAGATACGACAACCGTTTATTTGGCTTTATTAACGCATGGTTGTCTAACCTTAACAACATCTCACCTGCCATGTAATCTTTTCTATAAACGACATAGAGCATATTGTTAGTGCTATCGGTGATCGTACTCATCACCCGACTAGTAATAATTGGCTTTACGTATTCTATCGTATTGTCAACAAATGTTAGCAACTGGCCATCCATCGTTAATATTTCATTTTGAATGGGTAATACTGTAAACACCGCTTTTTGATAGGCGTCCGTATAGTCATGCTGATACACCGACTCATTCATTAGATTTAGTCGAGTACTGTCCCATTGATAATAGGCATAAGCAATTTTTTCTTCCGTAGCAACGGTCGGATCATCAAAGCGGTTTTTAATAATCGCTATTAGAACGGCATTCTTGTCAGGTACCGTAACCAACTGGTGTATCACACCTGCTGCGAGTTCTACCGTGCTTTCATTCGTTTCTGTATTAAGTGTTTGCATCGACGCATCATCGGCAATGACTAGCTGCGTTGATGATAATACTTCTATTTGTTTGGGCACACGGTCTATTGAATTTTGTCTGACGATGGCCCCGCTCGCATAATCAATGGTTAAAATATTGTACGGTGTCGTCGACGAGTTCCTACATCCTACATACAACTGTGTATCCATTGAATTTATCTGCAGTGAAATCGGATCACAATCCAAATCTACGATCCGTTGGCGATGACCAGTGGTTAAGCTCGTAAAATACAGTTGCCGCGTTTGCTCTGCTATTGTCACGATTTCCATGTGAGTCTTATTGGTGACCAATGCTTTAATGGCCTGATTGACGAAAATTTTGTAACTTTCACCCGGATCTAGTGTGATCGGCACATGGACTGTTTGCAATGCGCTCGCGGTATACCCGCGACTATCTTTTAACGTCAGACCTATGTCATAGGTTCCACCAATAGCAAAGAATGCGAAGATGTCATTATCTTCATACGGCCACCACTGGGTTTTTTGGTCAATAGTCGTTAACGGTGAAGACAATGTTCGTTTGATAGATCCATCTACATTTACAGTCGAATTAGCATGACTGATACGATACGCTTGAAAGTGGTCGGTCTGCTCGGTTTCGCTAGTTGATGTATATATTTCGTTAATGGTGCCTACGCGACTAATATTCATCGCTGCCCTTGGTAAGTTTTGTCCACAGCTAGGACACGGATGGCTGACTGTAATGACTTCCCAATGTTTATCCAGGAGGGATCGACTTGTTACGCTGAATTGATCCGGATTCACATAACTAAGATAGAAGTTTTCATTGTATTGATAGTCGAGTGATGCACAGTCTAGTTGAGTCAGGGTCATTAAATCATAGGTGCAAAGTCTCGCACTATGGGAATATCCTTCAAGCTTAACAACAAGCTGACGAGAATAATCAAATGCGATGCGTGTGGGGTCTCGAAAAAAAATAGGATCAAAATGTGACTGTATGAGAACTACCTCGCCTGTGAATCGTTCTACTAAAATACCTTTGGCATTGGCAAATATGATTCGATCATTCAACTCACCTCGTCCATACATGGTTGGACTCATTACCGAATAGGTATCGTCTCGTCGAATGATAACTTGTGCATTGTTTTGATATGCAACTAGGGACGTTTCGCTTGCCACATAGATGATGTCGCGCGCTGGATCGATTCCCATCACTTGGTTTTCAATCTCAGTTTCGCTCAATGTCGTTAAGTCTGGTGTGTGAATCAGTTTAAGTAAATGTTGATCAGCACGCTTTTTAAATTCATAAGGCCCCATTTCTAAATAGGGTTTGCCAGAGATTACTAATTCGCCTGTACTCACCCAATCTGCTGTCTCAATACCGATGCCAGCAAAACGTAACTGAGTTCGAGTTTGTGAATTCAAATCAATATGTGCAATAAATTTTCCGAGCTCTTCACCTTCATAAACAACATATCGTGACGATGCATCTAACACTACCACAAGATGTTGGCGATCCGGTGACAATAGAAGACGCGTTGCGAAAAAAGGAAAATCAAACACTCGTTCTAATTCACCAGTGTCTTTGTTAAAAACAACAACGCGCCCTGAATTGTCGATCGTATAAATCTCATTGTTTAGGAAAAAATAGTTAAAGCCATTAGTCACTCTTAAACTTGTCGATATTGGTGGATAAACAGACCCAGGATCAGACGCCGGTTTTTGTATATTGTCAACTTGTAACGTCAGTTGAGTCGTCGCTGTGATTCCTGCTTCATTGATGAGCGTCAGAGAAAACGTTTTTTCACCACTGCTAAAATATTTTACACTCGATGCCGGCAATTCATCGTATAGCGTCAACATTCCTTCTTGTTCCACATTCCATTGGCTAATCAGTAGTGAACCCGATTCTGGGTCAACGCTATCCCAGGCAGTGAATACTATATATTGTTCTGTTAAATAGGGTGGCTCAGTTAAAATAGTGATAATTGGTATGGGTGGTTGTTCGGCAACACAAGCTTGACAATTCGTATTTAACGTTATGATGACGTACCTCTGTTGATAGTCATTATACGTTACGCATTGATATTCATTATTTACCAGCGCCAATGAGTCAAACTTACAATTCCCTTTCATATTGATTCGCCATAACGTGGATTTATTTACAAAATAGTCACCATCGTCAGTAGACTGAGTGAATATTAGTTTCGGGTGGCTCACACTCGCGAAACGTGGACTAGGTAGGTTCAACGTTTGAATTCGCTGGGTCGACCATTCAAACGTGTTTTGTGTATTGCGACGATATATATCTCGTTGACTAGTTATGATTGTATGAGCATCGTCGATAAATCCGGCATTGATATTGAAATTCGAACTGAAACACGTTCTACCTGTCGCTTCAACACAAGATGTTTCGCTAAGGCGAGTGAATTTTTGATTACTGATGTCAAACACTTTGATGTGGCTGAAATCAACCACTATTAGCTGTCGTCGTGAAACATCATGGTAATATTGAATCGCGTGACTTGTTTCCAATGAACTAATTAGCGTAAATACATTACCATCATATTGATATAGCCCCAGTACCCCAACTGTCAGTTCTTTTGACAGCATTATATAGTGCTCATTATCGCCCAGAGGAATGATTGCACTATCGGCGATTAAATAGGATGTGTCTTGAGTGGTCATCACTTGCTTGGATTCTGTGTTTATCACCAGCAGTTGCCCTAGATGCTCTGCCTCATCTGTTCTCAAGGCAAGCACCAGACGCGTACCATCTAACACCATGGTTTGTATATCGCCTTGGAGTGCAAAGCGCTTTGTTTCAAAGTTAGTCAGCAAATCCATGATATGTAGTTGGCGCCCAGAAACGACATAGGCTCTGTTGTGTAGATAGTCAATTTTAATGTTATCGATTTCTTGATTAAAATAAAATCCTTGATCGGTAAACCCGGTAGACCCAACCTGTATATGTTGTGTCACACGATCTGTTAGTCCTGACTCATCAATAACCACTAGCGTAATTGCTTTGTCACCTCTATCACGGAATTCTATCGTGCTATTTGAGGATAACGATTGATAATTTGCCGGGTCGCTATCAATGTACCAAACAAACTTTAAATTCTGGAGTGACGTTTCTGCATCGATTGATGCGGAGGCATCGAAAGTAAATCTGTTCGATGAAACTTGTGTCCATTGAAATTGAGCAATTGGCGGGGTTTCTGCTCGACAGCGTGTGCACGCTTCCCAGGGTTCATGACGGGTTATGCCATCAATTGTGGAAATGCGTGAGATTCCGTTCTCATTGTCATCCAAATAGGAAACATTTTCATTCGTTTGAAGGGATAGCAACAATTTGGTTGCCGTGTGATAACGTACAATTTGCCTCGATGTGACTAAAAACAATTGTTCAGATTGCGTGTTGTAAAATATATCCAGAACCCTAGATTGATTCAAATTCACAAAATGTTTTAGCGTCCAAATGGAGGCATGGGTTGCTAGTGATTGCCAGCCTAGATTACTAAATAAATAGAGTCCATCTGGACTGATCGTCAGCCAATCAACAACACCAGCATAAATTTCTGTTCGTGATTTTTCAATAAATTGATTCGATTGAACATCAAATTGATAAAGCCACGAATTCAATGACAGCACCAGTCCATGGTCTTCATGCCATGTGATTGGTAACGTTGCGCGTTCAACGTTGGCCTCAAACACTCGATTAAATTGAGGGGTTCCCTGCCAATTGTATTGAATGATCGTCGCTTTCCTATGAAACTTTAAAACCTCACTAAATTCTTTCGCTTTTTCCAGTAGTTCCATACGTCCAGACACAATCGGTCCATTTTCATTGGTTGTCACATCAAATGGGTCAATATCCAGCGTGACAAATTGAGTTAAGGTTTGAGATGCTAGATTTATTTCAACTAAGTAACCCGGTTGAAATAGGCCGTCGCCTTGATTTGTCGATGGACTACGCTTCAGCACAACATAGAGTCGTTTCCGATCAAGTGACATCGTCATTCGCGAAGGGGTGTCTTTAAACTGAATATAACGATCAATGTGACCGGTTTGCATGTCAACGAAATAGATTCGTTTGGCATCGAGATCGTTAAAATATCGTTTTTGACGTTCATCATCTTTTAACGACTGTTGGGATGTAAAATTCCATTGAAATGGCGTACCCGGCTCTGGTATGACGTATCGACTATTAGATGGCGCAACCTCAAGTGTGATTACATGCGTATCAAAATGACGATCGTCTTCACGCACACGAAGCGTAACGGCTTTTGTTCCAGGGGTATGAAATGCATGCTCAATTGCGGATGTTGGGGAGCGCGCGGTATCATAATATCCATCACCATCAAAATCCCATTCATATTCAAGCGTGGTGTTTCGACCTTTGGAATCACGACTGGCGGATGCATCAAAAGTAACCGGCGTGTCCGTTGTTAAGTCACCGGCGAAATCGGCCAAGAAACTTGCCTGGACTGCTGAACCAGTCGCCGTGCATTCAACACAGTTCAAGTTGGTCAAATAAACAATGGGATGACGATCATTTTCACTAACCCAATAGAAAGAGCCTCCGGTTTGGAAGATATGGGTTGCTGCCCGCACCTCCTTAATCGATCGGTCTAGACCGCTACCCGGGGCACCCTTGATAAGCGCCGCCCCGCCGTAGTACGCCACGGTCACACGATCATCGGGGCGAAAATCTGCGACCCGTATGAAGCGATTGATGCCTAATGGGTAGATGGGGTGCAACATAAGGTCCCGGTCAAGTTGATAGACAATATGATGATAGAGAAAAGTATTGGGTGATAAGGTTTTTGTTCGCTGTACATAGGGCAG
>JAOUJM010000053.1 GCA_029883265.1 Gammaproteobacteria bacterium | reverse complement strand
TTCTATGTTTAGATTGGTTGAAGTAATCAGTTTATATTTGTCTAACGCAAGTGGAAAGTTACCCTTTAGCTCAGCAATACAGCCCTCGACCAGTAATAGATTTTCTCTTGCCTCTTCTGAGTCAATAGTTGTTAGTGTCACCGCTAGCGCTTCCAGTTTTGTGGTCATTTTGTTGCGAAGTAGAAATAGAATTTTAGCCTTTAATCCATGCAGATTATGTCGCGCAAGTTTTAAGTCTTTTTCTCGTTTGGTGTCGGGCTTAGAAATGCTATTTCTAAATTCTAATTCAAATTTTGAAAATTCATCTTTTGTTTCGTTGTCCAGTGATTCAAAAATATCGGGGTGTTGTTTTCTCCAGATAATGGCCCGTCCTGGCTGTTCATCTTTTTTCCATTGCGGAAAAATATTTTTGAAGTTGGGTTGTGGTTTTTCTTCTTCAAGTCGTATATTAATTCGTTGAAGCGTGTGTTCCATTATCTCAATGACTTCAGTAGTATTGTCTCGATAGGATGCATAATAATCATGGCCCGCTTGATACATTTCGTCAACATCGATTTCTTCGTCATCCTTATCTGGCCACCAAATTTTAAAGAAATTGCCAAGACAATAGACTTTGATAAAATTGCTTGCTTCACTGTATTTGGTATTGAGTTGTTCTTCGATTTTATCCATTTCTTTTTTGTAACGAAAATCTTGCTCCATGCCATTTCGACCACAAATACCATCATTGCATTTCAAAGCCTTCTCTGTAAGTGTTTTTACATCGCGCAACTGTCGCATGATATTCATACATTCTTTTCGCAAAAATTTATAGTAATCTGCTTTTTCCTTGTTGTTCAACTGTGGAATTTGCTGTTTGAATACCTGCTTGAATTTCGGCTTGTCTTCCTCAGAGAATGAAATTTCTTTACTAGACATATACTGTATACCATCAATCTTTGCAGCTTGTGGCGCAATATTTATTAACTTCATCCCATTTTTTGTAAGTTGAGGTACTAAGCTAGCAATATTGTCAATTGCAAGCTTATAGTCGGGGGTAGTCTCTGCAGTATCACCATTATAGGTTTCAACATAGGCACCTATTTCATTGATTAAAGGGCCAACTTCTCGCTCAAAACTGCCCTTGGTGTGAGTATGTCCTTCTTTGCTTAGTGATAAATCCAAGCCGAGTAAGTAGACCTTGCTAAAGCCAAGAAAATAGCTGCTAACTAATGCGGTATTCATAACAGTGGGTGGACAAACATTAATGTTCTTTAAAACATCTTCGCCACTTTTCCACGGATATTGCCACCCCAAAAATAACGAAGGTCCTTGCCATTGCCCAACGAGCATATGATTGGTGTGGAATGAATGAATAAGTAAGGTGTCTTTAAATAATAGCGCTTCTCTACAAACTTCATAGGCGATACGTTGTGGGTCGATGGCCATAATGACATCGGGTTGGATTCCCACTTCTTGCAGCCGTCGGGATATACGCGATACAGCGATTAGGACAAAGTATTCTCTATTATTTTTAACCCAGTCAATATGCTCGTCAAATGAAGGGCCTCCACCTATGAGTAAACATGGTTTTCCTCGAAAGATATTCTCCAAATGTTTAGCCGGAACTTGGTTCTCAGTAATAGTTGCCATTTGTTCGGTAATAAACGCTTGGCTACCCAGAGCGGCTGCTACGCGTATAACATGCGATTTAACATCACTATTAATAGCCGACCACAACTCAATGTATTGTGGCAGTAATGCATCAGCGGCACCGATTGATTGTAGGCTAGTGATCGCATCTCGAAATACGTAGCCGTTGAAATTAAACTGCTCAGCACATTTAAGCCACTGGTCAAATTCGCAAATGGCAATTTGGTCTTCAAATCCAGCTAAATCAATGACAGTTTCTAATTTTTCAATAATTTCAGGAAATTCGACAAATACGATTTTGTTATATTTGCCGATATTCTTTTTTGCATATTCAACAAACAGTCCGGAATCTGTGCCGCAAATAATATACATCTTCTCTGGTTCAAAATTGGCACCACGAAAATAGCTGTTATAAACGGTATTGGAATCCTGCACTGAAAATGCTGTAGCGTTTATTTCAGGGAAAAACTTTTCACCAAAAGAATTAATTGAAAGTGAATGTAGAGTGTTGTTTCCGAGTGTGAATTTAGGCGTATTCATGGAGTCAATCAGGGCAAATATTATGCCGAGAATTTCTCTAACAATTAAACGCTTACCTGTTTTTATAAGCAATTTAGACTCAACATAGGACAAATCCTTAAAAAGATTTAAAGAAAAATTCTAGAACGTCGAAATTATTGGTGGCTAGACTAAAAAGGCAATTAATTGCCGCCTCAATGGTACAGCTGGTTATTTGAAAAAATAGCCGAGGGAGTTGAGATGTGACCCCAAGGATGGGGACACGTAATACAAAAGGAATTGGAAAATGGCTCAGGTAATTAATACCAACGTAAAGTCGTTGAACGCTCAACGAAACTTGAATCGATCCGGTGAGGCGATGGCCGTCGCATTAAGACGCTTATCGTCTGGTTTACGCATAAACAGCGCCAAGGATGACGCCGCAGGATTAGCAATTTCAGAGCGTTTTACAGCGCAAATAAATGGTTTGAATCAGGCCGCACGAAATGCAGCTGATGGTATTTCTTTGGCACAAACTGCAGAAGGTGCGTTAGGCGAAGTTCACGCTAACTTGCAACGTATACGCGTATTAGCCGTACAGGCGGCTAATGCAACCAATAGTTCAGCGGATAGATTGTCGCTTAACGAAGAAGTTCTACAGTTGCAAGCGGAGATGGTGCGGGTGTTAGATGGTACTACCTTTAATGGAGTGCAAGTTCTCGGTGCCGCCGCAACACTGGGTTTTCATGTGGGACCGGAATCAGCATCGGCCACTAATAGAATTGCGGTGTCTACTTTTGTCGTCAAGACTGTAGCCAGTGTTCAATTGGGCTTGAGCGCAAGTATCGATACAGTTGCCAATTCACTATCTGCAATTGATCGAATGGATTTGGCTTTGGATGCAATATCATCAATTCGTGCAACTTTTGGTGCGGTACAAAATCGATTTGAATCTGTAGTACGAAACGCACAAAACGTGGCAGAAAATTTATCTGCTTCACGTAGCCGGATTCTGGATGCGGATTTTGCCTCAGAAACTGCTGAATTAACACGAGCACAAATACTACAGCAAGCCGGTATGACCATGCTTTCACAAGCTAATTCATTACCGCAAAATGTATTGACACTGGTAGGTTAGATTAAAAAGATTGTGCTTTGAGCCAGCACAGTCTTTTTTAAAAAAATTGTTTAAGTTTTTTTGACTAGCAGTCGTTGATTAACCTGAGCAGTGTTTAAGGATGAACACATTACGTTACACGGAGTGTAGGGGATGGGTTCGTCCGTTTGCTTTTTCAGGAAGAAATCCTCTCTTACTTCTCCATGATCGACGTGTTCACTGCCTCTAGGCAGGGACGCCGAGTACGTCGATGTTAATGACTTTTTCTTACGAAGCCATTCAACTGACATAGCAGTGAATAACGATTAGGACTCAGTAATTGTTACTGACTATGACGGGATCCGTCTGAACACACATTGAAGTGTGTATAGACGAGGCAAAAGGAGAGTAAGGAAATGCCACAAGTCGTTAATACCAACGTTATGTCATTGAACTCGCAAAGGAATTTAAATCGTTCACAAAGTTCAATGGCAATTTCACTGCAACGTCTATCTTCTGGTTTACGTATTAATAGCGCAAAAGATGATGCTGCTGGTCTTGCAATTTCAACCCGTTTTACTTCTAAAATAGACGGTTTAAATCAAGCTGCGCGTAATGCGGCTGATGGAGTGTCACTTGCGCAAACTGCTGAAGGTGCATTATCGGAAGTTGCTGCAAATTTGCAGCGAATTCGTGTATTGGCGATCCAGTCTGCAAATGATACTAACAGTTCATCAGATAGGGCATCATTAGAAGCAGAAGTAACTGCTATCAAAACCGAAGTTACCCGTGTATTGGATGGAACAACGTTTAACGGTGTTGCTATTCTAGGTGCCACGGCGACTATTGGTTTTCATGTGGGCGCTGATTCAGCATCTGCTACCAACCGAATCAATGTATCTACGTTTGCAGTAAAAAATAATGCTAGCGTAGCAATGGGGCTGAGTGCATCTATTTTAACCGTTACTGACGCACTGTCCGCGATTGATCGAATAGATTTTGCTTTGGATGCCGTATCTTCTATTCGTGCAACTTATGGTACGGTGCAAAATCGTTTTGAATCGGTAATACGAAACAATCAAAACGTCGCAGAAAATTTGTCAGCATCACGAAGCCGAATTCAAGATGCTGATTTTGCAATTGAGTCAGCGGAATTGACTCGCACGCAAATCTTACAACAAGCGGGTGTGGCAATGTTGTCACAAGCGAATTCAATCCCGCAAAACGTTCTATCACTGATCGGATAATTTAATTAAATCAATTCGATAAGTTAAGAACGAGTACAAGTTTAGATCGTCGGGAGACGAGCTGTGTTAAAGGATGAACACAATATTAAGACGGAAGTGTTAATGTGTTCATCCTTTTTTATTTGTGTCACATCATCATTTCTGTTTACGACATATTCACTGCCTTAGGCAGGGATGCAGGAGTGTGTCGATGTTGACGCGAAATCACATCAGAAATTAGCGACAACATAGCGGTGAAGCTGGAAGCGGTGAATTTTTCACCCGCTATGACTGGAATGTCTGAATATACCTATTGTGTATAAAGACATATGGCAGAAGGAGATAAAGGAAATGCCACAAGTCGTTAATACCAACGTCATGTCATTGAACTCGCAACGTAACTTAAATCGTTCGCAAGCATCAATGAGTATATCACTACAACGCCTGTCATCAGGTTTGCGAATCAATAGTGCAAAAGATGATGCTGCAGGATTGGCAATTTCAACTCGATTCACATCAAAAATAGAAGGACTCAATCAAGCAGCGCGGAATGCTGCAGATGGTGTATCACTTGCGCAAACTGCTGAAGGTGCGCTTTCAGAAGTTGCTGCAAATCTGCAACGGGTTCGTGTGCTTGCAGTGCAAGCAGCGAATGATACCAACAGCTCGTCTGACCGAATCTCGTTAAATAATGAGGTGACAGCAATAAAAGGCGAGATCACTCGTGTACTTGACGGTACAACATTTAATGGTGTTGCAATTCTTGGTGCGTCAGCAACAATTGGTTTTCATGTGGGTGCCGATTCTGCCTCTGCAACCAATCGTATTAATGTTACGACGAGCGTTGTAAAAAATAATGCGAGTGTTGCCGCGGGATTGAGTGCAAGCATTACGAGTGTCGCAAACGCTTTATCGGCGATCGATCGTGTTGATGGTGCATTGGATGCAATTTCATCGATTCGTGCAACCTATGGTACGATTCAAAATCGTTTTGAATCTGTTATTCGTAATAACCAAAACGTGTCTGAGAATTTGTCAGCTTCACGTAGTCGAATTATGGATACGGATTTTGCAATTGAATCTGCTGAATTAACACGCACCCAAATATTGCAACAAGCGGGTGTGGCCATGTTAGCGCAGTCAAACTCAATACCACAGACGGTATTATCATTGATAGGATAGATTGAATCAACAAGGATTATTCGATCGTCGTGAGACGAGCATTTTGGGAAACGGAATATTTGTTTCAAATTTATCAAAAGGACAAAAGGGAGTTGTGAAAAGTTAAAGGACTAAAATGATTGTATCAGATTCAAGGGATGAAAATGTTAGCGGTAGAATACAAATTCTTAATGTTTTCGTCCCTTTTGTTTTTACATGGAATGAAGGAAGGTAGCTAGATAAATGGAGTTGGTGTTTATGGAAAATAATTTGATATTGGCAAGTGAGGTGTATAATGCCACAAATTGTAAACACAAACACGTTGTCACTAAACGCGCAACGAAATTTGAATTCTTCAGAGTCATTAATGAGTCGTTCATTGCAAAGACTTTCATCAGGACTTCGCATTAATAGTGCAAAAGATGATGCCGCAGGATTATCGATCGGCGAACGTTTTACATCGCAGATTAATGGAATGGAACAGGCTGCTAGAAATGCCGCCGATGGAATTTCCTTGGCACAAACCGCTGAAGGCGCACTAAATGAAGTGACAAGTAATTTGCAGCGAATTCGTGTACTCGCAGTACAAGCAGCAAATGCTAGCAATAGTAATTCAGACCGACGTTCTCTCAATGCCGAAGTAGTGGCAATTAAAAGTGAAATATCTCGTGTTCTTGATGGTACAGCATTTAACGGTATTTCAATTCTCGGGGCTGCTGTAAGTATAGGTTTTCAGATTGGAACGGATGCAGAGTCAACTACCAATCGGATATATGTAACCACCAGTGTGTTGACTTCAAATGCCACAATCATGTCCGCATTGGCCGCCGGAATAAATACAATTGCTGCTGCACTTTCTACAATCAATAAAATGGATAACGCAATTAACTACATATCATCAAAACGTTCGGAGTTCGGTGCCATGCAAAATCGTTTTGAGTCAATTGTGGCAAATACTCAAATAACAGCTGAGAATATTGCTGCTTCTAAAAGTCGAATGTATGATACTGACTTTGCAGTTGAAATGGCCGAGATGACTCGAGCACAAATATTGCAGCAGGCCGGAACTGCCATGTTATCGCATGCGAATACCGTTACGTCTTCAGTATTAAACTTATTGTAAAGGCAAAACAATTCCCTTACCTGGCAAAATACTGCCAACTTAGATTTTTAAAACCTCCGTTTCTCTGATAACTTATTGTTAATGTAATTGGCAGACAAATTGCTCATGCATAGACTGATTTATTAATTTAAATAAATGCTAGTCCAGCAGGAGCATTAATATGCCGCAAATTATCAGCACAAACGTGATGTCTCTGATGTCACAGAAAAATCTTGATAAATCACAAAACATATTGAAGACTGCTTTGCAAAGACTTTCATCAGGTGCACGAGTTAATAGTGTTCAGGACGATGCCGCAGGTTTGGCAATCAGTGAGCGTTTTACTACTCAAATTCGTGGACTGGATCAGAACGCTAGAAATGCCGCGGATGGTATTTCATTGTCCCAGACTGCAGAAGGTGCACTTGATGAAATCTCGCGTAACCTCCAGCGTATTCGTCAGATTGCGGTGCAATCAGCTAACTCAACTAATAGCGCAAACGATAGAAGTTCACTGAATGAAGAAGTAATAATGTTGCAAAATGAAGTTGTGCGGGTATTAGATGGAACCGAGTTTAATGGTGTTAAGGTGCTTGGTGTATCAGCAACCTTAATCTTTCAAGTGGGGCCAAATGAAAGTCCAACGACTAATCAAATTCGAATTTCTACTTCAATAATTAAGAATACGTCAGCGTTAATAGCGGCGATGTCTGCTAACGTGCTAACGGTTGGAGGATCATTATCGGCAATCGCCCGATTTGATTCTGCGATTGACGAGATCGTGGCAAGACGATCTGAATTCGGAACAGCACAAAATCGATTTGAAACTGTAATGCGCAATACAGAGAATATTAATGAAAATTTGTATGCATCACGTAGCCGAATTGTAGACGCGGACTTCGCACGAGAAACCGCTGAGCTAACACGAGCACAGATTCTTCAACAGGCTGGTACTGCAATGCTAGCGCAAGCTAATGCACTACCTGAAAATGTATTGACATTGTTGCAATAGGCAAGCGGCAAAAAAGCGACTAAACAGGCAAAAGCATGCCACAAACTATTAATACGAACATGATGTCGCTGAATGCTCAGCGAAATTTAAATCGAACGCAGGACACACTTCGAATTGCTGTTCAGCGTTTGTCGTCGGGTCTGCGTTTAAACAGTGCAAAGGATGATGCCGCCGGGTTAGCAATTACTGAACGTTTTACTTCACAAATAAATGGTTTGAATCAGGCTGCGCGAAATGCTGCTGATGGAATTTCCTTAATGCAAACTGCAGAAGGTGCTTTAGCGGAAGTAGTGGCGAACCTGCAACGCATACGTGTATTGGCGGTGCAGTCAGCGAATGCTACCAATAGTTCGGCGGATAGACGATCTTTGAATGATGAAGTAAATGCATTGCAACTAGAAATCATTCGAGTTCTTGATGGAACCGAGTTTAATAGGCTTAGTGTATTCGGAACTAATACCATGCTAGGATTTCAAGTTGGACCGAACTCACCTTCAGCAGTTAACCGAATAAATGTTTCAATGCAGAATTTTCGTAGTATCGCTGTAATTTCAGGAGCTCTCCTGGCAAGCATTAGTACGGTCGCGACTGCATTAAGTGCAATTGATCGAGCTACTTTGGCGATAGATGAAATTAGTGCAAGACGGGCCCAGTTTGGCGCTCTACAAAATCGTTTCGAGTCGGTGGTACGAAATGTGCAAAATATGGCTGAGAATCTTAGCGCATCGCGTAGCAGAATATTAGATGCGGACTTTGCTGCAGAAACAGCAGAGTTAGCAAGATCTCAGGTTTTACAACAAGCGGGAACTGCAATGATTGCTCAAGCGAATCAGTTACCACAAAATGTTTTGACTTTGTTGCAATAGAGGGAAACCTAATAGTATAGGTGTCTTGAGGAGGTAGAATGCCACAAGTTATTAATACCAACGTTTTATCGTTGAACTCACAGCGTGCCCTCAATCGCTCACAAGATACGTTACGCATAGCGGTGCAACGTTTATCTTCAGGTTTGCGATTGAATAGTGCGAAAGATGATGCAGCAGGCCTAGCGATTACCGAGCGTTTTACAGCTCAGATTAATGGTTTAAATCAAGCAGCCCGCAATGCATCAGATGGAATTTCATTGGCGCAAACGGCAGAAGGGGCGCTTGCTGAAGTGGCATCCAATCTCCAGCGTATGCGAGTTCTTGCCGTTCAGTCGGCAAATGCAACCAATAGTCCCGCCGATCGTCTTTCCTTAAATGATGAAATACGACAACTTCAAGCTGAAATTGTGCGCGTCTTTGATGGTACGAATTTCAATCAGGTCTATGTTTTCGCGACAAACACTACGTTTCCATTTCAGGTTGGACCTAACTGGCAAACCTCTACGAATCAAATCACTGTTAGTACAGCCATTTTAAAGTCACTAGCAACGTTACAAAATGCAATTAGTGCAGCAGCAACTATTTCAACGGTTGCTGGATCACTATCTGCAATTGCCCGTTTCGATATTGCTATTAACGAAATATCAGAGCGTCGTGCAACATGGGGTACCATTCAGAATCGTTTTGAATCTGTAGTGCGTAATGCACAAAACATGGCTGAGAATTTGAGCGCGTCTAGAAGTCGTATACAAGATGCGGATTTTGCGGTAGAAACAGCAGAGTTAACACGCTCTCAGATTCTTCAACAAGCAGGAACAGCAATGTTAGCACAAGCGAATGCGATTCCACAGAATGTGTTATCTTTACTTCAGTAAATTTACAAGAGCTAATACTGCTTGGTAGTCGATACTGTGAAGCACTTCACAGATTTGTTGCATAAACTTCTCGTTGTAATCTTTCTTATTTAGAAAATAAATTACTGTTTTCTACATCTTTCTCAACTGATTTGGTCAGTTCCCAATAATATTTCTTAGCAAATAAATTCTCGAAGAAAAAAACATGCGGACGATAGAGTTCGCGGGAGCGGTAGATACCGGGATTCATGGTATATCCGCTAGTGTTCTCAGCTTGACGTGTCCATCAAGGATAGAAATTGGCGTCGAGTATGAGGAGTATTATCATGCCACAAGTAATAAACACCAACGCGCTTTCACTCAGTGCACAACGTAACCTAAACAAATCACAAGGCTCAATGCAAACAGCATTGCAACGACTATCATCAGGTCTTCGTGTTAATAGCGCGAAAGATGATGCTGCTGGTCTTGCTATTTCTGAGCGTTTTACTGCTCAGATTCGAGGTTTGAATCAGGCTACACGTAATGCGTCCGATGGTATTTCATTAGCGCAAACTGCTGAGGGTGCATTGGGTGAAGTAGCGTCTAACTTACAACGTATTCGTGAGTTAGCGGTTCAGTCAGCGAATGCGACAAATAGTTCTTCTGACCGTGCGTCTCTGCAATCAGAGGTAACACAATTACAGAACGAAATGTCACGGGTATTGGCTGGTACAGAGTTTAACGGTGTAAACGTTTTAGGTGCGTCTGCTACTTTGAATTTTCAAATTGGTGCGAACTCACTTTCTACAACAAACCAAATTGCAGTTACTACAACAAATGTGGCTGCGGATGCTGGTGTTGCACCAGCGTTGTCTGCCTCAGTTAGTACTGCTGCCGGTGCGTTGACGACCATCGATACAATTGATACCGCTCTTGATGCGATTTCAACGACTCGGGGTACCTACGGTGCGTTACAAAATCGATTTGAATCTGTAGTTCGTAATAACCAAAACGTCGCAGAAAACTTAGCGGCTTCTCGTAGTCGTATCCAGGATGCTGACTTTGCGCAAGAAACTGCTAACCTAACACGTGCGCAAATATTGCAGCAAGCAGGTGTAGCAATGGTATCTCAAGCGAACTCAATTCCACAAAACGTTTTGAGCTTGCTATAAACCATTAAGCAAAAGTAGGCAATCAAATCAAACCCATTCTCTGTTACGACGGAGAATGGGTTTTTTAGTGAAAAAACCACACAAAAATAAAAAGTTACGACTATTATTATTAAAGTCTATTAATTAACAACCGATAAAGTAACTAAGAGAAAAACTATTTTATCTCAGTAACAATTAGGCAGAGTTTAAAGTAGTTTAGCGTAAAAAGGAGTAAATAACGGAATAGACGCTAAGTTTCCATAGGAATTATTTAATGCACAGTTAGTATTCATTACTGCTGTATAATTAGAGGTTTAGAAACATGGAAACAACAAGTATCAAAGAGATAAATCAATTTAGATCCGTGGTGGATGTAAACCAAGTATCCGTCAAGGTAGAGCCTTTATCGCTTGATAATATTGTTGATGTTAAAAAACCAGAATATGAACAAACTGCACCAAGCAGTTCTAATCCAACTAATAATCACCTGGCTGCTCAGAATCTGAACGCAGCTTCGCAAGGCTCGGATCCGTCTAAAGAAAGTAATCAAGAAATATTAGCTCAAGCAATTCAAAAAGCACAAGCAAAGAGCCAGGAACTTGGGCGTGAACTTAGTTTTAGTTTAAATAAAGAAATTGGAAAAGTAGTCGTTACAGTCAGTGATCCGCAAACCGGGAAAGTTGTTCGCCAAATTCCCAGTGATGCATTTATCAAGTTGGCAGAGCGGATGGAAGCAAACAAAAGTATGTTACTGGACTCTAAGGCCTAGATTTTGCTGATAGTGTTTGGGAATACTGAATAAAGGTAGAGTTAAATCATGGCAACATTAACCGCGAGTGGAGTAGGATCAGGAATTGATGTCGCATCATTGGTCAATCAGATCATGCGTGCTGAGCGTTCGCCATTTGAAAACCGATATGATCGATCCAAAACTACTTTTGATGCAAAAATATCTGCATTTGGCAAACTAAAAAGTTCGCTAAGCAGTTTTCAAGAAAAACTAGAATCGTTGAAAACAGCCGACAATTTCCAAAAAAGAAGTACGACGTCCAGCAACGAAACAGCGGTTGGCGTTGATGCCAATGAAACTGCAACACTGGGGACTTATAATATTGATGTTACCTCATTGGCAAAAGCACATACACTCGTAAGTCCGAGCGCCGATGGGAATTATAGTTTTGCGGATAAGGATACTACAGCAGTAGGTCAAGGTACTGCAACTTTAGAAATTGGCACTTTTAGTGGAGGCACCTTCACCTCAACAAATTCGGCTGTCATCACAATAGATGCAAGCAATGATACCTTGGAGGGTTTGCGCGACTCCATCAATGCAGCCGATATAGGTGTTTCTGCAAGTATTATTCAAGACGGTAGTGAATTTCGTTTGTCACTAATGTCGGAAGAAACCGGAACTGAAAATACAATAAAATTTACCACAACCTCAGAGACAACCGGGGTGCCCGATAACACCGATACCAGCGGATTATCACGATTCAATTTTGATCCCGAGGCTGGAGCAAATAACATGACTGAAGCCCAAGCATCTGAAGATGCGGTTTTCAGCGTAAACGGGATCGATTTAACAAATACTTCTAATACAATTTCTACCGCAATTAGTGGTGTGACCATCTCGCTTCAAGAAGCAGCATCAAGTTCCATTGTAAAAGTTGGTGCAGATCAGGAAGCGACAAAAGCGACTGTTAATGAATTGATTGATTCATATAATGCAGTAATCAATACCATCGACAAACTCACAGCATTTGGTGGCGAAGGAAATGAATCGGCATCGGGTGTTTTGATTGGTGACTCTGCAGTATTCGCACTAAAAAGTCGTTTGCAACGTATAGTTGGTGATGTAAGTACTGCCGGTGGCTCTCTGTCTACATTAACGGAAATCGGGTTTAAATCGAGTGCTGAAGATGGCACGCTAAGTTTAGTTGATTCCGATTTAGATGACGCCATGACAAACAGCTTTGATGACGTCGGAAATCTTATTGCAGATTATGCTACACAGTTAGATGATTTGGTCGATATTTATTTAAATTCAAGTGATGGAATACTTACGGAGAAAACGGAAGGATTCCAAGCGTCACTTGACGATTTAGAAGAGGATAAAGAACGCTTTGAACTGAGAATGGAATCTGTTAGAGCGCGGTATTTGCGGCAGTTTAATGCCATGGATTCCTACTTAGCACAAATGAATAGCACGATGGATTACTTAACTCAACAATTGGCATCGCTGCCTCGATTTGGGTAAATACTTCAAAGGTAATGGTAAATCATAGGGATGATAAGAGGGATAATAAATTATGAATAAGTCGGCTTTGCAACAGTATACCTCTGCAAGTAAACAAGCAGAAGTGGCCTACGCGAGTCCACATACGCTAATTTTATTGTTGATGGAAGGTGCTTTGGAGAAAATAGCGGTGGCTAAGGGCTGTATGCAGCGGCAGGAAATTGCCGAGAAAGGTTCCATGATTGGTTGGGCGATTAGCATTATTGATGGATTAAGAATGAGTCTGGATATGGATGCCGGTGGAGAGATCGCAGAAAATCTTGATAATCTCTATGATTACATGACTCGCCAATTGGTATTGGGTCATGCTCGTAATGATGAAGCCAAACTGGATGAAGTTGCTGGACTAATGAAGACGATTAAATCCGGTTGGGAAGGGATTGCTGACCAAGTCAATAACCAAGAAGAAAGTGAACCCGTACAAAAATAATCTGTATAACATGCTTCATTAACAAAATGGATTTTATTAATGAAAGACTCAATTGAACATCTACTGCAACAAATTCACACATTATCCAACAACATGCGTTCACTTATTGGTGAGAAGCAGTTTGACAATTTAGTTGAACTAGAAGCGCAGCGCAGAGAATTAATCAATACTCTTTTTAGTGAAGAGATTCCCCCAAACAAAATTCAAGCAATTAAAGAATTCATTGAAGATCTGATGCAATCTGATAAAAAACTACTTGAACTGGCAAAAGAATTGAAAGAGGAAGCATCTGATCAATTGAGTTCGCTTGACTCAGGTACTCAAGCTGTTCAGCAGTATTTAGACAATAGTCGTTAATCAGTTAAAGGAAAGCAAGTGGATCAACGAATTATCAGTTTTAAGTACCTGACCGATTTTCATTGTATTGCCGATCAATGTGAAGATCATTGCTGTGGTCATTGGAAAATATTTTATGATCCTCCTAGTTTACAAATTTTGAAAAATAAAGTGGGGGATGCGGGCCTGAGTGAAATAGTCTCATTTGAGACTATCGGTGATCGTACCGTTGTACAACTTAAGTTAAACAAACAACAGAATTGCACAATGCTGGATGATAATGGCCTATGCAGCATCCATTCGCTATATGGTGAAGAAGCATTAGCCAACACTTGTGCGAGTTTTCCTCGCCGAATTAACTATGGTGCTGATGTAGAATTAACTGCTTCTTTGGCGTGTCCTGAGATAGCTCGAAAATGCTTACAAAATAGTGATGCGGTTGATTTTGTGTTTGGTGACGATCTCGTTAATGAGAAAAAACTTCAGGTATTCGATAATCGCTATGATGCTACAACGTCTGATCCCTATTTGAGTAATAATAACGATATTCGTAACTTAATGTATGAGCTATTAAACTTAGAGGGATTTAGTATTGCGCAAAAGTTTTTCATTGTGAGTAGCTTCGCAAGTGATGTAAGTAAATTCTATTTTCGTGATTCACCCAATTATAGTGAACAACAGCTTGTAGAGTCAGTGAATCGAATTACAGACTTTGATTATGTGAAAAAATTAGTCGAAGAATTCGATGAACTAGATGTGAAGCCCCATACAGCAATTGAGCTTGTGCAATTAGTATTAAATGCGCGAATAGTGTCCGGAACGGAATACTATTCTGTTCTGAATGAATTGATTGCAGAAATTGCCGGCCTGTTAAAATCAGACGCGCGGACTGGGAATGATAATAATGATTTATTTGTTAACATTTATCAGGAAATCAAGCACCAAATAAGCCTCAAGCATGAACAGCGAATTGAACAGTATTTTACGAATTATGCGAGGAATGCAATTATTTCTGAGTGGTATGTTTCGGATGACAATTTGATGAAATATCTGCAATTGATGTCGGTCAGAATAATTCTGTTGAAGTTTCTTTTGTTTTGCCACCCAAAGTTGCTCAAGCGTTATAATGAAGGTTTAACCTTAAAGGGTGTGACTGAAGATGAGCTTGATGCAATAGCTGTTGATGTCTTTTATAAATTTACCCGTGGTATTGAGCACGACAAAGTATTTTTTCAAAGCATACAGAAAGCTGTACTTAATAAACCTGAGTTGTTATCACTAGCATTTCTCACTTACTTGTTAAAATTTTAATAGATAAGCTCGTCATACTTGTTTCTATTCGCTTAAGTGTGAACTCAGTCACAGTTTTTCCCGCCATAATTTTGACATAACCATAAACTACTGCTTTACTTATTCATTAACTTAGCATTTCCACTTTCCTTGGTTTTAATCGTGGGAAATATATTTCGCTTTGCAGTTAATGAGGATGTCACATGTCAGTAGAAAATACGGTGTTAATTATCGAGGAAGATAGCCAGCGACGCCAAATTTATAAATCAATATTGGATTTAATCGATCAAGACGGTCGAATCACCGATTGTCGCCATTGGAAGGAGACCTTAACACAATCAAAAAATATTTTTACTGTAATGCTTGGCGATTGTGGCAATGATGATGTGCTTAAGAAAGTATTTTTTGGTGTAAAGGAGTTGGATGAAAACTTGCCGATTCTACGATTAGCCGACAAAAATAATCGCAACCCGAAACAACAATCAGAAATTGAGCGTGAGATACAACAAAACTGTTTTGATATTTTGCCTGTACCCATGAAATATATGTCGCTTACAGACACACTGCATCATGCTTCGGTTTTTCGTTCAAGTCAGAATGGCAATAGGGATGGACGTTCGTCCGAGCTGTTTCGCAGTCTAGTAGGTAATAGCCGTAGCATTTCCAGTGTCCGAGAAATGATGGGACAAGTCGCAGATTCAGAAGCAACGGTATTGATTCTTGGTGAATCAGGGACAGGTAAGGAAGTGGTTGCTCGAAATTTACATTATAACTCGAGTCGACGTAGCAAACCGTTTGTGCCAGTTAACTGTGGTGCCATTCCTGGCGATTTACTCGAAAGTGAACTGTTTGGGCATGAGAAAGGCGCATTCACTGGTGCGATCACTGCCAGACAAGGACGCTTTGAACTAGCCGAAGGTGGCACATTGTTTCTCGATGAAATCGGTGATATGAGTTTACATATGCAAGTCAAATTATTACGCGTATTGCAGGAACGGACATTTGAACGAGTAGGCAGTAATAAAAGTATGATTGCAGATGTGCGTATTGTTGCAGCCACGCACCGTGACTTGGAGAACTTAATTGAAAATGGGAAGTTTCGCGAAGATTTGTTTTATCGACTAAATGTTTTTCCAATTGAAATGCCACCCATGCGTGAACGATTGGACGATATCCCTTTACTCGTAAACGAACTAATCGCAAGAATGGAAGCCGAGAAAAGAGGTTCCGTGCGTTTAACCCCGTCTGCTGTCTTGGCCTTATGCCAATATCGCTGGCCAGGAAACGTGCGTGAGCTAGCTAACTTAATTGAGCGCTTAGTTATCATGTATCCATACGGCGTGGTTGATATAAATGATCTACCGGAAAAATTTCGGCCAGAAGGTCGCAATAGCGAAGAAATGATTGAGTCTCTAAAGAAAGATCAACCACGATCAAGTATTGCGAGTACCCCCGATTTGGTTAAACGCATGTTTGAACCGAGTAATGCGCCAGCACGATTGCCCAGTGAAGGTTTAGATTTGAAAGAACATTTGAGTACCTTAGAGTGTAACTTGATTAAACAAGCATTGGATGATGCCGGTGGCGTTGTCGCTCATGCCGCGAAACGTTTGAAAATGAGACGCACGACCTTGGTCGAAAAATTGCGCAAATACGGATTGCAGCGCGGTGCGGTCGAAATGCCGAGAATTTGACAAAGCTATAAAAAAACGCTTGTAACTTATTGAATTTAAAATATAAGTCACGGGCATACTTCTTGCTCCTCAGTTTCTGGAAGCTTTTTTCAGGAATTGAGGAACACCAGCGTGACCGAACCTGCACCACGACAAGATGCACAAACTGAATTGGAAAATGCGTTTTCCACGTTCAATCAGTTTGCTGAAAACCTTGCTTCCTCCTATTTTATTCTGGAACAACGCATTAGTGACTTGAATGAAGAGTTGGCTGCCGCGCGTCATGAGCGAATGCAGGAACTCATTGCAAAAGAGCGCTTGGCAAAACGTTTGTCTCATTTGCTTAAGGCGTTGCCCGCAGGCGTGATTGTAATTGATGGTCAAGGTGTTATTCGTCAAGCCAACCCTCTCGCTGTAAAATTACTTGAGCAACCACTTCAAGATGAGCTTTGGCGAAATGTTGTGAATAGTGTATTCATGACGGGTGATATTGATAATTTAGCAAATGATGCACGGCTTAAATCAGGTAAGCTCGTTAATATCAATACCTGCCCTCTTGGTGATGAACCAGGACAAATTGTGCACGTGGTTGATGTTACAGAAACACGTCAATTGCAGCAGAAAATCGAACATTATAAACGACTATCCGCACTAGGTGAAATGTCGGCTAAAGTGGCGCATCAAGTTCGTACGCCTGTTTCGTCGGCCCTATTGTATTTATCGCAACTAAATTCACCTCGCTTGAATGATACTGAGCGTCATCGTTATGTTGAAAAGGCATTAGGATGTTTACGTCACTTGGAAGGTCTGGTGACCGATATGTTAGCATTTACTCGCAGTGATTTTAGAGCGAGTGAACTATTTTCACTATCAGATTTGCTGGAATGTGTGCAACATGCTATCGAGCCGCAGTTGGATAGTACTGGCTGTCGCTTTTATCTTCAAGACGATCTAAACGAATTTTCTATTCGAGGTAATCAGGAAACCTTAACCAGTGCCTTGCTAAATCTGTTAAGTAACGCGATAACGGCAAGTGGTGAGGGTGGTATAGTGTGGTTAAAAACCCGTGCGATTAATCAGCTTGGAAAAACAAAATTTATCGACTTGTTACTTAGTGATAATGGAAATGGCATTTCGAAAGATGTGCGTGATAAGGTGTTTGAGCCATTTTTTACCACACGAGCAAGCGGAACAGGTTTAGGCCTGGCCGTGGCTAGAGCAATTGTGCAGAATCATGACGGCCAATTATGGTTAGAGTCAAGTAGCAACGAAGGCACAACATTTATTTGTCGTTTACCGGTTGCAGAAATCGAATCCGATTGCGATAACGTAAGTAGTGCCTCTCTCGATAATGAACTTCACAGGAGCGTAGTATGAGTCAGCAAACCATCTTGATTGTTGAAGATGATGATACTTTACGCGACGCGCTTGCGGATATTTTGCAAGTCGCTGGTTATCAAATTCGTGAAGCATGTAATGGAAGAGCTGCGCTTGCTATTTTAAAAGAATGTGATATCGCGATGATTATCAGTGATGTGCAAATGGATGTGATGGATGGAATTACATTGCTTCAGCAAATTAAGCAGCAACAAAAAAATACACCTTTTGTGCTAATGACTGCATACGGGTCAATTGAAACTGCGGTCGAAGCTATGAGACTCGGTGCACAAGACTATTTAGTCAAACCATTCGAAGCGGAAGTGCTCGTCAATATGGTCAGTCGCTATGTGCCACATAGTCAAGAAACAGATGTGGAGCTAATTGCTCATGACGAAAACACCTTAGCGGTTTATAAACTCGTGCAAAAAGTGGCAAATTCTGATGCAACCGTTTTGTTCACGGGTGAGAGCGGTGCCGGAAAGGAAGTTTTTGCTAGAGCATTACACCGAAATTCACCACGCGGTGATGGGCCTTTTATTGCCATAAACTGTGCCGCGATTCCTGAAAATATGTTGGAAGCTATGCTGTTTGGCTATGAGAAAGGGGCATTTACCGGCGCCTACAAATCCAGTGCTGGTAAATTTGAACAAGCCAATGGTGGCACCATATTACTGGATGAAATTTCAGAAATGGATTTGGGCCTACAAGCGAAACTTTTGCGCGTTCTCCAAGAACGGGAAGTAGAACGTTTGGGTGGTAACGCAGTGATTCCTCTAGATGTGCGTGTTTTGGCGACGACTAACCGTGATATGAAAAAAGAAGTTGTGGGTGGTCGTTTTCGCGAAGATTTGTATTATCGTTTGAATGTTTTCCCCATTCATTTACCGCCATTGCGAGAGCGTAAACAAGATATACTTGCGTTAATGCGTTATCTATTGCAACGTGCAAATAAACACAATAGCGAACCCGTCCCGGAAATAGATGCGTCTGCAGTGGCGCTGTTGGAAAACTATCACTGGCCGGGCAATGTTCGTGAACTTGATAATGTTACGCAGCGTGCACTTATTTTACAAACCAAGGGTATTATATTACCTGAACATATTCTCTTCGAGCCGGAACAAAGCTCAACAGGTAGTTTTGTATCGCAATCCATCATGGAAAAGGAACCTTCTAATTCTAGTGCAGTGTTAGCCGAGGGATTGAAAAATAAAGAATATGTCATTATCAAGGAAACACTTAAGCAAGTGAATGGTAGTCGCAAAGAAGCAGCAAAACGTTTAGGCATTAGTCAGCGTACGCTGCGTTATAAACTGGCTAAGATGCGTGATAGCGGAATGGATGTACCTGCTGCTTACAGTCTTGAAGTTTAATCAAATGGCGAGGTGTATATGAGCGAAATTGACATGAGCCGCTTGCTTTCAGACTTACAACGCTTAGCGAAACAAGCGCAAGCGCAGACGAGCGATCAAAGTAATGCTGCTAATGCTGCGTTGCAACAAAATCAACATCAATCATTTTCACATTTACTACAAAATGCCATTGATACAGTTAATGATGCGCAAATGCATTCTGCAAAACTGAAAAAAGCATTCGAAGTGGGTGATCCCAATGTCGATTTGCCTGAAGTCATGGTTGCTTCTCAAAAAGCCAGCGTTGCATTCTCCGCGATGTTAGAAGTGCGCAAAGAGCTCATCAAAGCATATCAAGAAGTTATGAATATGCCGGTTTAAGGCATGAATTTGGATGAAAATAATTAATGGCCGTGGCAAATGCAGATCCTTTACCACCTGATGCAAACCTACCTGCGACGGAGGTGCAATCTGGTTTGCCAGTGGCTGAACCGGTTGAAGCCGTTCGATTAAATGATTTAAACAATTCCCAACGCTTAAAAGAACGGTTCAAGCTTTTACCCAAGTCAAAACAACTCCAACTAATTATTGCACTCGCGCTTGCCATGACATTGGCCATTGTTGTGTTGTACACGTCCTTGACACCCGATTATAAAGTGCTTTATGGAAAGTTGTCTGAACAAGCATCTGGTCAAATTGTTGAAGTGTTGGAACAAGAAGGCATTAGCTATAAACTTGATGAACGTAGCGGTCAAATTATGGTGCAGCCAGATAAAATTCATGATGTGCGTATCATGTTGGCTTCAAAAGGTTTGCCTAAAGATGATGGTGGTGGCTTTGAAATTTTACAGGAATCTTCTGGGTTTGGCACAAGCCAGTTTATCGAGAATGCGCGTTATTTTCGAGCGTTAGAAGGTGAGCTTGGCCGTTCTATTTCCGAAATTGATGGTGTGGAAAATTCTCGGGTCCATTTAGCCATTCCTAAACAATCAGTCTTTGTGCGTGATCGACGTGAACCGTCAGCCTCAGTATTAGTCAATCTGTCTTCGGGAGCACATTTATCTGAAAGTAAAGTATCTGCAATTGTGCATTTAGTCGCGGCAAGTATACCCGATCTAAAAGCTGACAATGTAACAGTTGTCGATCACACTGGGAAAATGCTTACTAAAAAAGATATGCCCGGTGATCTGGCGTTGTCGACCGCACAATTCGATTATAAACGTAAATTGGAACAAGCGTATATCGACCGAATTGAAGGCATTCTCAATCCTATTGTCGGTGTTGATGGTGTACGTGCACAAGTCGATGCCAATATTGATTTTGCAGTGACAGAAAGTACACAGGAAACTTTTAATCCGGATTTGCCTGCAGTGCGTAGTGAACAAACCATGGAAGAGGAAAGCAAAGGTGGCGATATTGGTGGTATCCCAGGTGCGTTGACAAATCAACCACCGGGAGTCTCGACGGTTCCAGAGACATTGCCTGAGCGGGGTGGTGATAGACCAGAGTCTCCTTCGCGAAAAAGTAAACGCTCTACGTTTAATTATGAATTAGATAAAACCATTAGCCACACCAAAAAGGCGCCAGGTAATTTACAGCGTTTATCAGTTGCTGTTGTAGTCGATGATAAGCTGATTGTTAATGAGTCTGGCGCGATGGAACGTGTCATGTATACACCAGAGGAATTGGATCGTATGACCGGTTTGGTTAAAGAAGCGGTTGGATTTAGTGTACAACGAGGTGATAGCTTAAGCGTAATTAATGCGTCATTCCTGTCTTCGCAAGAGTTCCCAGAACTTCCACCGCCACCGGTCTGGGAACGACCTTGGTTTATTGATATGGCAAAACAAGGCGGAGGAATTTTATTAGCGGCTTTGTTAGTGCTTTGGCTAGTACGTCCTGTTCTGCGTGAATTAACGCAGAAAGAAGAAGTAGAAGATGCTGAGGATGAAATTTCCGAAGAGGAATTGGAGGCGACGCCAGAAGATCGCGAAGCCATACGTAAACGATTGAAAGAACGCGGTGCCTTAAGTGCTGAGGATTGGGCTTCGATTGGAATTACTAAAGAAGAATATGAAGAAATGCTCAATGCATTACGACAAATGGTTGTTGAAGATCCATTAATCGTGGCACAAGTGGTGAAAACCTGGGTAGCCACTGATGAAATGGCTGAAAGGCAAAATGCACGATGAGTGAACCTGAACAAGGAAAGGATTTAACGCCTGCTGGAGCTACAGACGAAGATGCGAATAATGCCTTGGTGCAATCTGAAACAGGTTTATCAGGCACTGAACGCGCGGCTGTGTTATTGCTTACCTTGGGTGAAGAAGAAGCAGCCAGCGTGATGAAGCATATGGACCATAAAGAAGTGCAACGCATCGGCATGGGAATGGCGAATCTTAGTAATGTCACAAAAATTCAAGTGACACAGGTGGTAAAAGAATTTTATGAGATTATGCAAAATGCCACTGCGCTTGGGGTGGATACGGACGATTATATACGTAATGTCTTGGTTAAAGCATTAGGTGAAGAAAAAGCTAATAATCTACTCGATCGCATTCTTTTGGGTGGACATATTAAAGGACTTGAAGCGTTTAAATGGATGGACCCTCGTTCGATTGCCGATGTTGTGCGTAATGAACATCCGCAAATTATTGCGATTGTTTTATCATTTTTGGAGCCGGACCAAGCCGCTGATGTGTTATCCGTATTTAGTGAGCCTGTGCGTGTCGATGTTATTTTGCGGATTGCAACTTTGGAAGGCATTCAACCTTCAGCATTACAGGAACTCAACGAAATCATGGAAACACAGTTTGCAGGTAACGCCAATGTGCAAGCATCGTCCGTTGGTGGTGTTAAAACCGCAGCGAATATCCTCAACTTTATGGATAGTAGTGCTGAAGCAGAAATTCTCGATTCCATTAAAGATGTGGATGTGGAATTGGCTGAAACCATTGAAGACCTTATGTTTGTATTTGATAACTTGGTGGATATTGATGATCGAGGAATTCAAACTTTACTTCGCGAAATCGGTACTGATGATCTTGTAGTGGCGCTTAAAGGTGCTGATGAAGTGATAAAAGACAAAATCTTTAAGAATATGTCGAAACGTGCGGGCGATATGCTGGCTGATGATATGGAAGCAAGAGGCCCGGTTAAAGTCAGTGATGTTGAAACGGCGCAGAAAAATATTGTGGCCATTGCTAGACGCATGGCAGAGAACGGTGAAATTAATCTGCAACAAAATAAAGACGAGTATATTTAATTATGAGTTACTCGAAAGTTATCCGCAAAGATGAAGTCAAGCACTACGAAACATGGGAACCACCCGCCGTCGGTGAAGGTACAGACGTTGAGCATAAGACAGATCATGAACATATTGAAAAGCACAAATTGCCTACCGCAGACGAAATTGCAGAAATTCAGCGAAAAGCCTATGACGAATCTTTTGAAAAAGCGAAAAAAGAAGGTTTTGCATTAGGTGAACAAGCCGGCCGTACCCAAGGCTATGAGGACGGTAAGTCCCAAGGCTATGAGGAAGGCTTGGCGCAAGGGCAAGAGGAAATCAATAAAAAAATAAAATTGTTTGAGTCGGTATTGCATACCTTGTCTGAACCTTTAAAAGAATTGGATTTGCTAATTGAACAAGAATTATCAGCGCTGGCGATGGCCGTTGCACGCCATTTAGTTCGACGTGAATTAAAATTTGACCCTGGCCAAGTCATTGCTGCGGTTAGACAAGCGGTTTCAGTATTACCAATTTCTGCGCGCGATGTTCGGGTATATCTTCACCCAGATGATGCTGTGTTAGTGCGTGATGCATTGTCC
>JAOUJM010000269.1 GCA_029883265.1 Gammaproteobacteria bacterium | reverse complement strand
ATTTCCAAACCAATATCCCACAGAAATGTAATAAAGGCTTCAAGTGGATTGGCGATTGTTTCATGAGAATCGTCGTGAATGAGAATTAAAATATCAACATCGGAATGAGGATGTAATTCCCCTCGTCCATAACCACCGACAGCAATGAGCGCCGGTTGCACTGATGGGCTAAGTGATTTCACCACCAAGTCTTGCCAGCAGGAAAGTAAGATTTGATCAATTAACCAAGCTCGACCATAAACCAGCGTCGCAATCGGTTCATCAGCATTGAATTTTTCGACTAGAAGCGCGTGTGAATGCTTGAGTTGTTCACGATAAACCGCAATCGGATTTTTGGTGCTGGCGAGTTTTTTTCTGAATTCCTGCTCGGAAAAAATATCCGTCAACTGATATTTTTTCACAGGCGGGATTGCTCATCCTGGCGTAGAGTTAAGACCTCCGCACCCGAGTCAGTCACTAAAATAGTATGTTCCCATTGTGCGGAAAGTGAGTGGTCTTTAGTAACAACAGTCCAGCCATCTTTTAATAATTTCACATGGCGTTTACCGGTGTTGACCATAGGCTCAATAGTAAATGTCATACCAGCCTCAATGACTAATCCTGTGCCGGCCTTACCATAATGCAGAATTTGTGGATCTTCGTGAAAGTCTTTGCCAATGCCATGACCGCAATATTCACGTACCACTGAGCAACCACGAGCTTCCACCAATGTCTGTATAGCTTCACCTATATCCCCTAATGTTGCTCCGGGTTTAACCTGTTTAATACCTTCCCATAAGCCATCGTAACTCGCCTCGGTGGCTTTTTTCGCGAGGATTGAAGCTTCACCAATATAGAACATTTTACTGGTGTCGCCGTGGTAGCCATCTTTGATTACGGTAATATCAACATTGACAATATCTCCGGTTTTCAGCCGCTTATCACTGGGAATACCGTGACATACTTGATGATTGACCGAGGTGCAGATGGATTTGGGAAAGCCACGATAATTGAGTGGAGCAGGGATGGCTTTCTGCTCATTAACAATAAAATCATGGCAAATTTTGTCCAGTTCATCAGTGGTAATACCGGCTTTCACCTGGGGTTCAATCATTTCCAGGACTTGCGCTGCCAGGCGGCAAGCCACTCGCATTTTCTCAATTTCTTCCGGAGTTTTAATTGTAACAGCCATGAATATTCCTAAATTCTTGAGTGATAATCTTGGTCTTGAAGTTTGAATACTAGGCGCTTCGGCCATGGATTCCAAGTCTGACCGCAAATACTGTTCTTAATCAAGGATTTTGTTGTGGTCAGCAGTGCTTTATGGTATAAATCAGCCGCTAATTTAGCAACCAAATACACACATATATCGACACACAGGTCAGGGTGCCTAAAAAGGTTGGCTTTGTGGGATATGTGGAGGAACAACCCTATATTAGGAGTATTACAATGGCAAACGTCACCATGCGTGAAATGCTAGAAGCCGGTGTACATTTTGGACACCAAACTCGCTTCTGGAACCCAAAAATGACCTCATTTATTTATGGGGATCGCAATAAAATCCATATTATCAATCTTGAGAAAACCTTGCCTCTGTTCAATGATGCAATGAATTTCATCGGCAGCTTGGCGTCAAAACGCGGCACTGTATTATTTGTTGGTACGAAGCGCGCTGCACAGCAAGTGATTCAAGATGAAGCCGTGCGTTGCGGCATGCCTTTTGTCAATCATCGTTGGTTGGGCGGCATGTTGACTAACTTCAAAACCGTTAAACAATCGATTAAACGTTTAAAAGAATTAGAAGCAATGGCACAAGATGGTCACTTCGACCGTTTAGGTAAAAAAGAAGTATTAATGCTTAACCGTGAAATGGAAAAGCTTGAGCGTAGTTTAGGTGGAATCAAAGATATGCGTGCCATGCCTGACGCATTGTTTGTTGTTGACGTGGGTCATGAAAAAATCGCAGTGGCTGAAGCCAAGAAATTAGGTATTCCTGTAATTGGCGTGGTCGACACCAACAATAGTCCTCACGATGTGGACTATGTAATTCCTGGTAATGATGATGCGATTCGTGCGATTCAACTTTATGCAGCAACCACCGCAGACGCCATTATGGAAGGTCGTAGTACCATCACCACTGGTGATGTTGAAGACGAATTTGTTGAAATTGATGAAAATGCGGTTGCTGGAAAAGCTGAGCCAAAGAAAAAAGCAGCCAAGAAAAAAACCGCTGCTAAAAAATCAGCCGATGCGGAACCCGCAGTAACAAAAAAAGCAACAGCTAAGAAAAAAACCACAGCGAAAAAGGCTGAAGACGCAGGCGAGGCCTAAGTCGTCTATCGGTCATATGTGCTAAACCCGGAAATACAACCGCGCTTAGCGGCATCAAAAAGGGGGCTTTGCCCCCTTTTTAACAAGATTCAAGCGTTGCGATAATGTGAGTCGCGATGAAATACAGAATACCGTTTAAAGAGGAATAATCATGGCTATAACAGCAGCGTTAGTTAAAGAACTAAGAGAACGTACCGGCGCCGGTATGATGGAGTGTAAAAAAGCACTAGTCGAAACCGACGGTGATATTGAAGCTGCCATCGAAGCCATGCGTAAATCGGGCATGGCCAAAGCAGATAAAAAGGCGGGTCGTGTTGCAGCCGAAGGCGTTATTGTTATTCAAACAGATGCAGCAGCAAAAAATGCTGCGATTGTTGAAGTGAATTGTGAAACTGACTTTGTTGCAAAAGGTGATGATTTTATCAATTTCGCCAATGGTGTTTGTGCCCAAGTGCTGGCCGATCCTGCCGTGAGCTTAGAAAGCCTGAATGATAAGAAAATCGGTACAGATAGTGATGCCACTATTGATGAGCGTCGTCGTGAAATGATTGCAAAAATCGGTGAGAATATGTCAATTCGCCGTATAGCCACCATGAGTACCAGTGGAACGTTGGGTGTTTATTTGCACGGGTCACGCATCGGTGTGGTTGTGGATATGGAAGGTGGTGATAACGATTTAGCGCGTGATGTTGCTATGCATGTTGCTGCAAGTAAGCCTTTGTGTGTTAACGAAAGTGAAATTGATCCAACAATTCTAGCGAAAGAAAAAGAAATTTTCGCTGCGCAAGCCAAAGAAAGTGGCAAGCCTGATAATATTATTGAAAAAATGGTTGAAGGTCGTGTAAAAAAATACGTGAACGAAGTAACACTTTTAGGTCAGGCATTTGTTAAAGATCCTGATACCAGTGTTGCCGATTTATTGAATAAAGCCAATGCTACCGTCATTGGTTTTCAACGTTTCGAAGTTGGTGAAGGCATTGAAAAGAAAACTGAAAACTTTGCTGATGAAGTAATGGCCCAAGTCAAAGGTAGTTAATACAAGGAGCTAATCACGTGCCTGATATCAAATACAAACGGATCTTGTTAAAGCTGAGTGGTGAAGCCTTAATGGGGGATGGCGACTACGGAATCGATCCAGCGATCGCCAACCGTATTGCTACAGAGGTACGTGAATTGGTTAAAGCCGGTGTGCAAGTCGGTATGGTTGTTGGCGGCGGAAACATTTTCCGTGGCGCGGGCCTCGCTGAGGCCGGGATGGATCGAGTGACTGGCGATCAAATGGGTATGTTAGCCACGGTGATCAATGCGCTTGCCTTGCAAGATGCATTGGAAAAACACGGCGTGCAAGCACGCGTAATGTCAGCACTAAAAATCAATCAAATCTGTGAAGATTATATTCGACGCCGCGCCATTCGCCATTTGGAAAAAAGTCGAGTGGTTATTTTTGGTGCCGGCACAGGAAATCCATTTTTTACCACAGATTCTGCAGCAAGTTTGCGGGGTATCGAAATTGGCGCGGAAGTTGTAATGAAAGCAACCAAAGTTGACGGAGTATATTCCGCCGACCCAATGAAAGATCCTAACGCCACTTTATATTCAACTTTAAGTTATGATGATGTTATTGAACGTAAGCTTAATGTAATGGATACGGCTGCAATTGCTTTATGCCGCGATCAGCGCATGCCGATTCGCGTATTTAACATGAATAAATCAGGTGCCATGATGGCAGTAGTCAGCGGTCAAAATGAAGGCACCTTGGTCAATGCGGAGGGTGTATGATCGAAGATATTAAACAAGATGCTGAAGCTCGTATGAGCAAAAGTATCGACTCACTTAAAACTGGTTTGGCAAAAATTCGAACCGGCCGCGCTCATACTTCGTTATTGGACACAGTACAAGTTGACTATTACGGTTCCATGATGCCCATTAGCCAAGTGGCGAATGTGGCTGTAGGTGATGCACGTACACTAACGGTTACTCCCTGGGAAAAACCCATGATTCCTGCCATCGAAAAAGCCATTATGAGCTCGGATTTAGGCTTGAATCCGGTGACCTCTGGAACGGTTATTCGTGTGCCGCTGCCGGCTTTAACTGAAGAGCGCCGTAAAGATCTGGCAAGAATCGTGCGTCATGAAGGTGAACAAGGTAAAGTGGCTATACGTAATATTCGCCGCGATGCCTTAGGTGATGTTAAAGAATTACTCAAAGCCAAAGAAATCACCGAAGACGATGAACGTCGTGTACACGATCAAATGCAAAAAATTACTGATAAATACGTGCAACAGGTTGATCAATTAATTCAGGACAAAGAAAAAGAATTAATGGAAATCTAGGGCACATAGCACATATGAATACAATGACAGACCCTAAAATAGAAGCCATAAAACCAAAATCTGATATTCCACGTCATGTGGCGGTGATTATGGATGGTAATGGCCGTTGGGCGAAAAGCCGCGGGCTTCCAAGGTTTGCGGGTCATAAAGCGGGCGTGGATTCCGTGCGTAAGGTCGTCAGTGAATGCGCTAAGAAAGGCGTCGAGGTGTTGACCTTATTTGCTTTCAGCAGTGAAAATTGGAAACGTCCTGAAAAAGAAGTAGGTTCTTTAATGGAGCTATTTCTCACGGCATTGCGCCAAGAAGTTAAAAAACTACATCGTAATAACGTGCGTTTGAAAATTATCGGTGGACGTCATGCGTTTAGTGAAAAACTACAAAAAAGCATGCGTTTGGCGGAAGAACAAACCGCAGACAATACCGGGCTCACATTAGTTATTGCGGCAAATTATGGCGGTCGATGGGATATTGTTGAAGCCGTGAAAAAACTGGCACAAGAAGTCAAAGATGGTCAATTAGAACCTGAGCAAATCAATGAGCAAATGATTAGTGACTCAGTGGCCTTAGCGGAATTACCCGAACCTGATTTGTTTATTCGTACTAGTGGCGAGCAGCGTATAAGTAATTTCTTATTATGGCAACTGGCCTATACAGAATTATTTTTTAGCGATCGTTATTGGCCTGATTTCGATGAAGACGCCTTACAGGAAGCGTTTAACGCATATGCCGGACGCGAACGTCGCTATGGTTTGACCGGCGAACAAATCGGGACGGCGGCGGGTGCTTAAACACCGTATTTTGACCGCGCTAATTCTTGTTCCCCTGGTTCTCGGGGGAATTTTTTATCTACCCACGCAACAATTAGGTTATGCATTAGTTTTTTTTGTCGTTGTCGGTGCTTGGGAATGGGCGAGAATCGTCGGTGTTCATTCGCCGGTGGCACGCATTATATATGCAGCTTTTGTTGGTGCAATTCTGCTTGCACTTAGCTTTAAACCCGTTGAAAAAGAATTATTGCTCTGGCTGTTCGCTGCTGTAGTGTTGTGGTGGTGTGTAAATTTTGTACGAATAGCCGCTTATCGTGGTGAGCTTGGATTTCGTAAAACTGAACTGGGCTTGGATTTGTTTAATGGTATTTTGTTATTGATACCGACTTGGTTAGGTTTTTTATTTTTACATGGACATGCAAGCAAAGGCATTGAGCAAATCGTGGTGCTGATGCTAATTATATGGGGCGCAGACACCGGTGCCTATTTTGCGGGGCGTTGTTTCGGTAAACACAAACTGGCACCCAAAGTTAGTCCAGGCAAAACCTGGGAAGGTGTAGCTGGAGCCTCAGTGGTGACGATTGTGGTTGCCATCGGCAGTCTTTATTGGCTGCAAATTGAAAGCG
>JAOUJM010000519.1 GCA_029883265.1 Gammaproteobacteria bacterium | reverse complement strand
TATTCTCAATAACTTAAATCCTTTTTCTGCAGTCTTTATGTCGGCTTCGGCGGCTATAAAGAGAAGTGGTTCGCAGCAGTTTTGCGACTTTTGTCACGTTGAATTGACTGGATTTTTTAAGAAAAGTGGTTTTTGCCACTACATTTCAAAAAACTGCCTAAGTTTTTGAAAAATAATTGTTATTTAAAACGTAGAATTCGCTAATAGCGATGTGAGGAATGAGGCATCATGCGCAGGTATAGGCCGAGAAAAGCTCAAAATAAGACTTATTCGAGAAAAATTTGGCAGCAAAATGAAAGTAGATAATTATTCTTAGAACAGTGCGCAGAAATTCATTAAATCAACAGCTTATAAAAAAATATCGGTATTTAGCCAGTTGCAATATGGCAAAGATGTGTTTAGAATATGCCGCCTTCACGCAAGCAAATTAATATTGTTTTCTGTAACAACTTATTGATTTTAAATGATTAAAATATGCGGCTTGCGAACAGACAACGGTGGTTGTAGCTCAGTTGGTAGAGCCCTGGATTGTGATTCCAGTGGTCGTGGGTTCGAGCCCCATCAGCCACCCCAAATAACAAAACCGGCTTTTTTAAAAAGCCGGTTTTTTTATGGGCAAAAGGTTTAAACAGGAATTCAGTTAGGCCACGAATTTTTGCACGGTTTCGACAATAGTCTCGACCTCAAAAGGTTTGCAAATCCAACCTGTCGCGCCTAAGTCTTTGCAGAGTTTTTTATACTCTTCGTGTTGTTGCAGTGTCACCATTAAAATCGGCGTGGTTTTATATTGAGGACGTGAGCGAATAGCATGAATGAGTTCAGATCCGCCCATTCCAGGCATATTAATATCCACTAGAAAAATATCGATAGCTTTTGTTTCCAGAACCTGCAATGCCTCACGACCATTGGCGGCTTCCAGGACTTCATAGTCATAGTCTTCTAAAATCGTTTTGATAGCGAAACGCATGGATTCCACATCATCAACGGTTAATATAGTTGCTTTTTTACCCATCCCAAATGTCTTCCGAGCCCAGAAGGTTTATATTAATTTGTATATCGGTGTGAGAGCAGACCGGCTTAACCATGGAACGAAAAGTGTAACCCTTAATAATTTTTATTCAGCATAAATAACAGCGACTTCATTATTTGACTTTTTGTAAACATGATGGCTAGGCAAAGCCTTCACGCTAGCCTTAAGCACAGGAGTAACAATGGAAGATAGAGTTAAACAAATATGGGTGTATGTTGAGAGGTTTGAATTCGCAGATTGATCATCGTCTAACAAAACTCTGATTGTTTGATGACATCAACAAGCAATCCAGACAATCGTAAAAAAGCAATACGCTTGAAAATAAGCGCTTGCTAATGCATGATCTGATTCACCACTAGCAGCGCGTAGTCTAGGTGTACTCTAAGCGTTGTGAATTAAACTTTCTGTTTTTATGAAAGTTTGAAGCCAGCATAGGGTCTAACTCACCATGCGTTAAATTGAATTTTAAACAAAACGCAGGAAACAATTTCTTT
>JAOUJM010000268.1 GCA_029883265.1 Gammaproteobacteria bacterium | reverse complement strand
ATCGACCTTGTGTGAGATCTGGCAATCCGTCTTAGGACTGGAACGTGTCGGTATCCATGATAACTTTTTTGATATCGGAGGAAATTCTTTTCTATTAATTAAAGCACTATCTAATATGAACAATTCTTTTAATACAAACTATAATGTCTTGACTTTTATGCAAAATTCCACAGTCTTCGAGCTATCCAAAAAAGTGATGGAGATCAATATTCATGAGAAAGAAGGTTTAGTCAGGCTTGATAATTCATCCGAACTAAGTCAACAACAAGCAATGGTTATATTCCCAGGTGCAGGTTTAACAAGTGCATCATACAATTTTCTCACAGACACCTTGAAGAAAAAATTTAGTGTGTATTTTCTTGAATCCTATGGGATCAATGGCAAACACGAACCACACGTTACATTGGAGGAGATAGTAAACATCTATAGTTCAGAAATCGAGTCGACAATAACAAGCACGCCGATTGTTTTATTTGGTCATTCTTTCGGTGGGATATTAGCATTTGAAGTCGCTAAAATATTAGAAACTCAAGGTCACGATGTTCAGCTTATCATTTGTGATACATTACTGTTTGCTTATGACAACACTTCTACATTGAAACCACCGTATGATTCCGCATCGTCGCATTCCATGAACTTTCTTCAGCGTGAAGAAAGTTCACCTAATCGATCACTATCCAGCTCAAATCTTCGAGATGAATCTCACGCGTCACCTACATTTAAATATATTGAGGCTGTATATGAAAGACAGGTCAATATGCAACGCACTTATAAACCTTCTGGGGTAATTAAGACGCCTATGCATCTAGTCTATGGAGAAGAAAGTGAAATATTTGTAGACAATATCGATCAAATTGAGAAACTTTATCAGCCATATTCTTCTGCTCTTGTTACTTCAACGGTTAAAGGAGGACATTACACAATGCTTCACCCCGAAAACGTGAATTCCTTGATACAGGTTTTGAGCGCAATTTCGCAAAAGTCATCACACGAAGAGTATGCATATTTTGAATAAAATGAAAAAATTAATTATTCATTTGCTATTTAGGGATATTTCTCCACTTCTCAAGAAAAGCAAACAACGTATCGTGAATCAGGAAGATTTCTTGAATCTACCTGATTCTGACCAATACAAGCAAACAGAATATCACCCAAGCAACTTTCAACTTACAGAACAACAGCATTTGTTCAAAGATGTAATAAGAAAGTCACAGTACCGACTGTGGATAATCTTTTTTCTAAATATACTAGTAACAGCTTCTAGCATCGCGGTTCCAGTACTACTTACTGGTATTTTAGAAAGTTTTGATCAGAGCACCAATCACATGCTCTATTGGTTATCTGCGCTTCTACTACTCACCTTCGTAATAAAAAGCTTTATAAATGCGCATACGCTTAATTATTCACAACGATATACGATCATCCTTAGACGAGAGCTTTTTTCAAAAGTATTGATGAAATTGGTAAAAGATGGAATGGCTGCTAATGGGAATAGTAGTGGCAATATTCAGAATATACTACACAACGATACCGTCGAAATCGCCAATTTACCGAAAGCCATCATTGAGCTGATTTTAACAATTATTCTGGTTTTTGCCTATTCTATCCTACTGTATATGCAGCTAGGGTCTGTTATTTTGTTTGGAATTGCAATTCTCATTGGATCCATTTTCGTTCAAACAAAACTAATGAATTATCTAAACGCAGAGCTAAACAAGGCTACATCTTATAGCGATGAACGTTTATCAAAAATCAGTGAACTACTAAGTAAGATTAAGTTAATTAGAGCGACAGGGTATAGTTCACGTTTTTCAGAAAAAATTACAGATAGCCGCAATAAGGAGGCAGAGAAACTATATCGATGTAATCTTGCATATGTTTTTATACAACTAACACTTCTTTCGATGCCATTGCTTATGAGTATGACAACTTTTTCTATTTACATACTAAATGGTAATACACTCACAACGGCACAAGCTTTTAGTGTAATAGCTTTGTTTTCAATGCTCAGGAATCCAATGTTAGGATTGAACGGAATCGTATGGGAAATAGGAAGAGCATTAATTGGTTTAAAACGCTTTACCACATATATGAGATCACAACACAACAATGTTGATAACAAGAATGCTAGTCTATCCGAGGGGGAAATTGTATTACATAACGTAACTCTGCAGAGTCATGATAAGTCAATATTACACGATGTATCAATTTCAATTGAACCTGGTGAACTAATTGGTATATGTGGAAAAACTGGCGAAGGAAAATCTACTTTTTTAGATTGTATTGCGGGATACATTCCAATAGGTACTGGGCAAATCAAGCATAATGGGCGCATGTCGCATTTGCAGCATCACATGTGGCTAACGAATGACACATTAAAAAATAATATTCTTTTTGGACAAAAATTTGATCCCACACGGTACGACAAAATCGTGGATGCCTGCCATCTGAAACAAGATATTGAAGCATTGCCAGCTGGTGAAAATACGATAGTTGGTGAATTTGGCGCACGATTGTCGGGTGGACAGAAGCAACGCATCGCTCTCGCACGAACACTTTATGCTAACGCAAACATTTTGCTTTTAGATAATCCAATCTCCGCTTTAGATCCAAGTATGGCAAAGACGGTTTTTCAATCAGCAATTAAGTCAAACGAAGGCGTAACGCGGATAATTACTACACATGATGAAAGAATACTAAGCCAATGCGACCGTGCATTTAATTTAAACAATGGACGACTCGAACCACTTGACCTATCTGCAATAAAAAATCATGAATTACCGACAGTGAACCAAGCAGACGAAAAGACGAACTCCGCCAAAGTAATCGACAAGCATTCTGAAGAAGAGATCGAAACTGGAAACGTTCAATGGAGTACAGTATCTGAAGTATTTAGCCATACTGGAAAAATTGGCATGATCGTATTAACAGTATTGGTTTTGGCTGCAACAGAGCTGCTTCGTTTAGGAAGTGAGTATTGGATCGCAGTGTCCTCGAAAAACCCCAATTTTTCTTCAGGCGAAGTACTGAACTGGTATTGGGTCATTGGTGTTTTGACATTACTATGTATTTTCATCAGTCAAATGCTCATTCTTACAAGAATGACTAACCATACTCGAAACAGTCATAAAAAATTGCTAGAACGAGTTTTAAGCGCGCCGCTTTCCTTTTTTGATTCGGTTCCTCAAGGCCGAATACTCAATCGTTTTAGTGCAGACATTGATGCCTGTTCTGGTGCTCTCCTGGGAATGGCTGCTGTGACAATTACCATTTTTTCGTCATTAATTGTTCAGATAGGATTCATAGGCTGGCAAATTCCTCAACTCACCATTCTTGTACTTGTCGTTGGTATTTTCTATTGGAGGCTGCAAGTTTCTTTTCGTCTCTCATCAAGAGAAATTAGACGAAATTTATCCGTTCTTCGGTCCCCCTTGTATAGCAGCGTTGGCGAAACGATTAACGGAGCACAATTTATACGACTGAATCAATTGCAGGCTTACTCTGTCCATCAAGTTTTATCAAATTTGGGAAATACTAACAAAGCTGAATATACAGAAAATTTATTAAACTGTTGGTTAAACTTGAGACAAGGGTTGTTATCAGCATTGATTGTTGGTTGCATCCTAGTTTTTACGATTACCGATCAGTTAACATTAATTGGTTCTTTTGCAATCACTTATGGTGTCCTCGCATCAAATACTATTGCTCAGCTAATTTTTAATCTTACCAATCTCGAAAAAGAAATGAATTCTGCATGGCGCGTCGCGGAATATTGCAGGCTAGAACAAGAAACAAATATCGAACAGACGATAGAACCACCGTCAGAAGATGTAGAACTAGAATTCAAAAATATCAGTTTAATTTACCCGATGAATCAACACCAAGCGTTAAACAATATTTCATTTCGAATAGAAAGACAGACAAAAATAGGCGTCTGTGGCCGTTCTGGTTCAGGGAAAAGCTCAATCGTGAATGCATTACTTGATCTTTATCCGGTTACTGAGGGGGAGATATTAATCAATCAAATTCCTGCAACAAGTTTACGTCTAGAGCATCGTCGCCATATGGTTAGCTCCATTACACAGACACCTTTTGTATTTTCCGGAAAAGTGATTGAAAACATATGTCCAGAACATAAATGCTCTGAATACGATGTAGACTCGCTGCTAAAAGAGTTACAGCTCAAGGATGTAATAGAAAAATTGCCGCAAGGACTTGAAACAGATATGAGTAAAGCATGTCTTTCAGCGGGTGAAATTCAGTTGCTTGTGATTGCTCGTGTCATTCTTGAGCACCGACCAGTTATAGTACTCGACGAAGCAATGTCCGATATGGACCCTCAGCTAATGAGTCGCGTAAAGCAAGTACTATATAAAAATCGACCCGATGCAACATATCTCATAATTTCACATCACTATGATGCTCTATTGGAAGCCGAAAAGATATACGTAATGGAACAGGGACGCATCGTAGAAACGGGGACTCCGATGGAACTATCACAATCAACTTCGAGTAAATTTTACAAACTATTTACCAAAGACATTCAAATGTCAATATCAAGCACGATAAATGAAAGGAAAGTGGGTTATGAATCGTAATATCTCAAAGCAGGGAACAATGTACTTTGGACTTTCGTGCACGGGTCATGATAACTCACTAGCAATTGTTGACGAAAGAGGGGAGATAATATTTGCTCAAGGCGCCGAACGTTACTACCAAGTCAAACATGCCTTTAACATGGCACCCGATGAACCAAGATTTATAAAAAAACTTTTTGATCGCTACTGTCAGAATGTAAAAAAAATTGTGATTTGTAAGACTTGGCCTATTGATACTAGAAAACGAATGCAAAAAGAAATCGAAAATAGTATTTCTAGATCTTCGTCCAGCCCACAGTTAGAAAAGTTTATGATGGAAAAGGCTAACACAATATTTTTAAACAACCTAAATAAGAGCATACTTCCGAATTTAGCGATTGCCGGTAGTGGGATTGAATCCGTCGCCGCAGGAAATGGCGTTAAAACCGAAGTACGATATTATGACCACCATCTAACACATGCAGCATATGCTTGTTACACCAGTCCGTTTGAGTCAGCAGCATGTGTCGTCGTCGATGGCTATTCTGAAGATGATTCTCACTCGCTTTTTCGCTACCAAAATAGAACTTTGCAAAAAGTAGAGCTAGAGGCCTATGGTGGAGTATTAAATCGTCTGTCAGCAAGCTTAGGTATTTATTATGGAGTACTGATATGTACATTGTGCGGATTTGAACCAAACAATGGTGAAGAATGGAAAATCATGGGCTTAGCACCGTACGGGAAGTTTAATCAGAAAATATACGAGTTGCTAAAGCAATACATATGTTTTTCAAATGATCGACTAAGTTTACCAAATGAACATTTTGGTTCCACTATCGAACTTTTCGAGCACAAAGCCTTATTTAGTGATAATTTTGAAAAGTGTGCTGATCTTGCCTTTACTGCACAATTCTATTTTTCTGAGTTAATGAAAAAGTTACTTAATAGTGCCTATAACCTGACAAACGAATCAGCGCTTGTATTAACAGGAGGCTGTGCCTTGAATACGTCTTTCAATGGAAAGATATTGAACGAAACCTCTTTTAATCAGACCTATATTCCACCTGCGCCGGGAGATGATGGAAACGCAATTGGTGCAGCTATGCTTGCCTGTAGCGAAGATGACAAAAATTTTCCTCCAAAGATTGAATTTCATAATCCTTACTGTGGGGAAGAAATTGCAGATAGTGATATCGAAAATTTTGTGCAATCAAGTAAATATTCTTACTTTGAACAATTACCTTACAAAGATCTTTACACTAGTGTTGCTAAAAAGTTAAGTGAAGGTAAGATAGTTGCTTGGGTTCAAGGGAGGGCGGAATTCGGTCCTCGCGCGTTAGGTAATCGATCAATACTTGCTGATCCACGATCAGCTGAAATGAAAACAAAAATAAATGCGGCAGTTAAATATCGAGAACCATTTAGACCTTTTGCGCCGGTCATTATGGATGAATATGGCAGCCAGTTTTTTGAATGCTATAGTCCTTCATGGTACATGGAAAAAACACATGTTTTCAAAAAAGAAGTGCG
>JAOUJM010000052.1 GCA_029883265.1 Gammaproteobacteria bacterium | reverse complement strand
CATACTAAGATCAATTACCATTTTGGGCTTTAGTATGCAGCGCAGGCATATTCGGTTTTTTATTCGCATGGGTGGTATGTAAATATCTTTTTAAAACCGCGCATCATTGGTATGGTAGCGACTCACTCGATCATCGTATTTATGATGGGATTGCCATTTTTTCTGCCATCATCGCCTTGTACATTTAAACAATAATCTTTGTCGATCGCTCAGTGCGTTTCTTTGTCACGAATAATATGCACATCGCGTTGCGGATAAGGAATTTCCACTTGTTGTTGTTTTAAGGCATCCCAAATCATTAGAAGTAAATCACCACCGACCCGGTTTTTCCCATCATCAATGCCTTCCATCCAAAACTCAATTAAAATGTTAACACCAGATTCACCAAAGCTAGCGATTTCAGCATCAGGTCTTTCTTCCAAAGGGATTTGATCACCACTCAATACCCGTGGATGAGCAGCAACCACTTGGCGCAAATGGTCGAACAAGGCATGCAAGTCGGTTTGATAAGATACTTGTAATTCAATCGAATAGCGTTGTTTCTGATTTTTATGCGTCCAGTTAGTAAAACTCGTCGTAATAAACTGCTCATTCGGCACCATAATATCCTTACCATCAAACGTTTCCAACAGTGTGGAGCGCATATTCAATTCACGTATGCTGCCCTTGCGTCCATCGGCTAACTCGATATAGTCCCCCACAGACAGTGAACGATCGAGTAACAAAATAATTCCCGAAATAAAATTCGATGCAATGGCCTGCAAACCAAAACCTAAACCCACGCCCAGCGCGCCACCGAATACCGCCAGGGCGGTGATGTTAATACCCATGACTTGTAGCAGTAGGAAAAAAATCACCACAAACAAACCGACCTGATATAGTTTGGTTAATACTTCGCGTGTGCCAAGATCAAGCCGCTCTTGCCGGCGAATTAAATTTTGTCCGACACGATTACTAATACGACCCAACCAAAAAAGGATCAATCCAAATATGACAACACGTACAAATCCGTAGGCGGTGATTTTAATATTACCAATCTCAACATACATGGATTCCAAATAATCAATCACGTTATCAAGCCAGCCAAATATTTGCAGAATTGCTACTGGAATGGCGATCCATTTCAATAAGGATTCAACCATCAAGTTTTCCACGAAGTGGGTAATCAGCGCGTAAATCATAACGATCACCGCCAAACTTTCTGCGATGCGCACAAGCCAACTTTGTTTGACAATGACTTGACTGAGCTCGATGGAAATAAATAAGCAGAACACTACAAACAAGGGAAACAACAACTGCCGCGATTGATAAATAGCAGTGCGAATAACTCGCATAGAATTCGAACTTGGCGGGTGTTGTAATATGGGCAAGTGCCGCTTAAAAAAGGCACTAAAAAAATAAGCGACAATAATTGCGACTACAATAATAACCGCCTGGGAATAAAATTCAGGACTGCTTAACCAGTCCATTATTTTCGCAGCATAAGCCATAGTCTGCTGTTCAACACTCTGAAGATTCATTGACACCAACCTTTAACTAGTCGCTTTTGGCGAGACAATTATGCAAATAGTAGCGCACAAGTTCAATGAATACTATTCATTGAACTTGAGTTCCGTCGCGCCATCCGGCACAGGCGGCAAATCCAAATAAGTGCATATAATATTGCAAATTCACTGAGTAATAAGATAGCATTTGCGAGAAGATGGTCGTAAGCTCAAACCAATCAGAGGTGCCGAGAAAAATATGCAACGAATGAATCAAAGCCTTTGGGCGGCCGCCCTATCTACTGGAAATGGGGCTTTACTATTTCTTCTTCCTGAAATAGGCATGGGTCGACTGTTGCACATGCCGACATCCGTACCCATGCTCTATTCCCTATTGGTTGCTTATATTTTATTGGTCTTTACGATTATATATTTCTGGCAAGCCAGTAAAACAAACATTGACCCGGCCATTTTATTTTTCTGCGCTTTGGGTAAAGCCGGCGCTTTCGTGATTGCGATGACTTTATGGTTGACGAATCACATCGCTGGAACCGTATTCGCCGCCATGTTTTTGGATGGCGTGTTTGCTGCCTATTGGTTGCTGTATTTATGGCAACATCGTCGCAGCAAACACTGAACCTAGTTTTTAAGGATTATCTTTTACCGCCAACCAAAACGGAAATGAGGCCAAGGATGTTTCTTTTACGATTGACCAGTTTTGGGTATCAATCACCACCAGTTTATCATCAGCCGTTACTACCACATATAACCAACGACCATCAGCACTGGTGCGAACGCCATGCGAACCAAATCCGACTTTGATTTGTTTGAGTATTTGATAATTTTTTGCGTCTATGACGGTAACGATCTCATCCGCAATCGCGCCGGTAATCACATATTTACCATCCGCCGATACATCAATACCCGCATGACCCTGTCCCACAGGAATGACTTTTTCAATCTGTTCTGTTTTTAGATTCAAAACGCCAACATTGCTTGATGTGTCGCGTATAAAAGCCGTTTGACCATCGGCAGATAAATCCAGATTATGTGGTGTGGGTATGCCGGGGGTTTTGATGACTTTTAAAACTTTTCGTGTGTTAGTATCAATCACACCCAAACCCGCGCCACCCTGCAAGGTAACATAAGCAATTTTTCCGTCGTTACTAAAACGAATATTATGCGGCATTTCCTCGGTTTGAATCGTTGCCACATTTTTATAATTCACCAAATCAACCACACTTACACTGGCTTCACCTTCATTGGCCACATACACCTCTTTACTATTGGGTGAAACTTTTAAACCTTTGCTGGCTTTGCCGACCTTTATAGCCGCTAGTTGTTTATGTGTTTTGCTGTCAAATACATAGACACTTTGTTGTTTGGGACTACTCACCACCAAACGTTTTCCATCAGGCGTAATTGAGTTGTATAGCATGACAGGATGCGCTTTCCAGACTTTGTGTTTGGGAAATTGGGCCAACTCACCTGAATCCTTTAGAGTGATGAATATTTCGTTGGGGAACATGTTTGCGGCTTGCGCAATAGTGCCATATATGGCGATGAAGATTACGCTGACGAGTTGCATGTACATTTTTTGAAACGATTTATCTTGGTTCATGTATTTGTTTCCCTGGTTAAACAATAATGGAATTCCCCTAGACCTTGCGTGTATCTAATGCACTTGGGTACATCTAATTATTAACCAACAAATCAAAAAAGCAATTATTCCAATTTTTTTTCAATTAACTACATTTAATCAATGAATAAGTCCATACGCGGATACTCAAAACCCATGTTTCATTAAACCAAGCTCGACAAAATCTTCGATTTGTCGATTATCATGTCCGGCCACTTGGAAAATCGAGTGGTGCGTGTGCTTTAGCTGGTTTAAAAACACTAATTGGGCCGAGAGTTTATCCGGCTCTTCTTCGGGCAGAAATATTTGCGTTATCACTCGTGGGCGCATTATGGTATCAGTCACTGCCTGCTGCAACTAGGCGACATCACCCAAAAACAAAAATTCTTCATTGGTCTGCAATTGCACATAAATCATTTGGCTGCCTGGTGTATGCCCTGGCGTTTTTATTAGCACTACACCTGCTTGTAACGCGTGATAGTTTTCGTAGCGTAAAGGTTTGTAGCTTTCTAAAACACCTTGTGGAAAGCGCGGACGGATAGATTCAGGCACATCTAACTGTTCTTTGCTTAACATAACTTTTGGTAGAATTTCTGCTAGATTTTTATGCCGCAGAATGCCGCCGATATGATCTTTATGGCCATGGGTAATGACTATTTTATTTGCCTGTGACAACGCTTGTTGTGTACGCTCATACGCTGGAACAAAAAAATCCGCATGGCTGGCGGTTGCCATGGCCTGGTCATAGCCGCTATCGATAATTATATCACCCTCGGGACTTCGTAATCTAAACACATAAACACCCATGGGCAATGTTTTAAATCCACTGCCCGCCATGGCTAGGGTACTGAAGAAATAGAACTGCGCGACTTTCTCCACCTGAATTTCGCTTGGTTTTTCTCCTGCGACACTATTGGCTAGTTGACGCAATTGCGTTATATCGATTTCAAATTCTGCACCATTTGTCAAACGCCCATCTAGCAAATACCAATAAAATATACTACTGAACAGTAGCGTAAATACGCTCACATATTTCAACCATCGTTTCATGACATATCCTTGTCTCATCAAAAAATTTCTACAGCCGCACACTAGTCCATGAGTGCAAGTAACTGCGCCAACTTTTTCAAATCTTTTTCACTCAGATTTTGTGTCTGCCGTTCAGCGGCCTGTTCTAAGGTGCTTGCGGCATGTTTGAATAAGGTCTTCCCAGCGCGAGTTAGTTTCACCAAACTCACACGCGCATCCCTAAGATTACGCTCTTTGTCCACCAAGCCGATTTTTTCCATGGGCACCAGTAATCGTGTCACGCCGGACGCCGTTAATGCAGTTAAATCTGCAAGCTCAATACGCCGCAGACAATAGTCAGGCGCATTACTTAAATGAAACATCACCATAAATTCACTGTAATTAATGCCGTGTATGCTCAAATGGAGATCAATTCGTTTATTGATCTTGGTCTGCAACACTGAAAGTTGCATTAAGGTTTTTACTGGTTCGGTCAACATAAAATAATCCTGTTCACAATAAAGTTGCTATATACTTGAGTAGTCAAGTATTAGGCAAGCTTTAGGGATTGTCAAATAAAATGATCAAAAATGATAACAGGGTCAGCTTTTGTTGTTCTGCTACCAAAAGAATATCGCTACACCAGCTTCCACTTGACATCAATCCGCCATTTGTAACCACACAGAATTCGTCTAACCAGTCCTGGCCAAACACGCATTAACAGCGGTAAAAGACGAACTTTAATATGAATTATTTTGGCTAAGTGTCGAACAACGTTATCAGCAATTTTGCGAAGAAAATTTGCCAAGCGCTTGCAGCTAAATACCTGACTGAAATAATTAGCCTGTCGCATAAACCCTCCCATCAACCCATAGCAACTACGCGCAACTCATAGCATCGCTAGTAACATGAAGTAGATGTGGTTTTGCCCACACGCAAAATATTATGCGCCCATGAATATATTCAGGCAATGGATTTTAGTAAACAAAACTTTGAAACTATTCAAGCGTTAAGGCTAAGATTTTAGCCAATGTCGACCAAGGCCCCGGCAGCACATCTGCAACTAAGCGTAGACCATCGAGAATTAAAACTTTTGTAATTTGATTATTATTGGATTCTTTTGTGGTATGTTTCCTAGGAGGGTCTTTGATGAATCGCGTTGCGGAATCCAGGTTCTTAGCGATAAAACTTCTTGTTTTTTCCAAATTGATACGCTCTTGTTGATTCATTTCATCGTCATCAATTGTAGCGAGCACATAATTATTATTAAGTTGAAGGTCGATAATGCTTAACGCATCTTGATATTTACCTTCCGCATTGAGACGGCTTGCTTCTTTCAAAGCCTACACATTGGCAAAAATAATTGAGTTACGTAAAACATATTTATTAATATTCGATTGCGCTTGGGCCGGTTGAACGGATTGAACTATGTCTGACGATTTTTGCTGCGCAATTGAAAAATAGTCACCGCTTACTTGTATACCCTTAGCCTGTGAACTTACACGTTTCAATTCCAGAATTAGAATTCGCCAATCGTTGGCATTCAATTCCCCCAAATTAACTTTTAAGTTGTTAGACGATGAATCTTTCTCAGGTTGAGGGCCATAGATATTTATCAGTTCGTAAGTCGACCCTAAATTGATAGCTAGGTGTACGTCTTTAGCCACAGGAACAATTGTTGTATGTAAATCCTCACGTAAAAATTTTGTTAGGGTTTTACCATTATTGGCAAAGTAATAGTGACCACCACCTTTCTCTGCTATGTCTCTCAGCACAGTTTCATCCACGCCATGACCCAAGCCAATGGTTGAAATACGCACATTCTCGCTATAATCGATGCTGGCTTGATTCGCAATTTCTTGTGGAGATCTCGCTTGAACATTGGAGCGACCATCAGTGAGTAACAGTAAGCGCTGGTTAACTGTCTTGGGAAACTTTGCCATTTCTTCATAGCCCGTCACTAAACCTAATTCGATATCGGTCCCTCCAATGGCTTGGATTTTATCGATGTTTGTTAATAACGAAATTATGCTCTCGTGACTAATAAGCACGTTTGATGTCAACACGTAGGACTCATGATTAAATAATACAATTGAGATGCGATCTCCATTTCTGAGTTCACGAACCGCGTTTTTTAGTGCAACTCGGGTGTCGTCGATATTCTCACCACTCATAGAGCCGCTGATATCAATGACAAAACAAATAGCAATTGGTTTGCGGCTTTCTTCTCGGCTCAGTCGTCGTGTTTTAACTGCGATTTGTTTAAAGACGTGTTCGCCGACAGGTGTGTCTTTTTGTGTGAGTGAGTCTTTTCGTACCACTATTTCTTGATTGGCTGGAACCACTAACCAGTCTTGCTCAAAAGCGTTAAGATATTCATTAATTCGCAACGTGTGGTGAAACCGTAAATCACCATGTTGTAGTTGTTTTTGTGTGTAATAATAGGATGCACTTTTGCTGGCACATCCAGTCAATAAAAAAGCAACAATAATCAAAATATAGTTGATATGCATAATCAAGCTCAGGCTATTAAAATATACCTTAGAAAATGATGCAGTAGGGTATTAAGGAGTTTTTATTACGCAATTCCAATGCCCGATAAAATGGGTTCATTGCTGGTTTGTACGAAAAAACGCACAAAATAATTTGATAAACGATTCAAACAAAAGCAGAATTCATTGATTATCCCACCCAAACCCGAGCATTCTGAAACATACGCATCCATGGGCTGTCTTCGTTTTGATGCGTGTTTTCGGGAAACCAGCTCATTTGTACTTTACGGAAAACCCGCTCTGGGTGTGGCATCATTATTGTGAAACGACCATCTTTATTACTCAAACCAGTGATTCCTAGCGCTGAGCCATTCGGGTTAGTAGGATAACTGATGGTCGGTTGGCCTTGGTTATCAACATAGCGCATAGTCGCTAATTGGCTATGCAAGGTTTTTTCTGCGTCTAAGGTGGTAGGAAACACAGCGCGTCCTTCACCGTGTGCGACAGCGACTGGAATTTGTGTTCCTTGCATATCTTTAAAAAAGATTGAGGGTGAATTTAATATTTCAACCGAAGAAAAGCGTGCTTCAAATTGTTCGGATTTATTTTTTTGAAATTGAGGCCAATGCTCGGCACCAGGAATAAGTAATTTTAAATGCGACATCATTTGGCAACCATTACAAACACCCAAACCAAAACTGTCATCACGACTAAAAAAAACTTCAAATGCTTCACGCGCACGACGATTATGCAAAATGGATTTAGCCCAGCCTTGGCCGGCGCCCAACACATCGCCATAAGAAAAACCACCGCAAGCGATCACGCCTTTGAAACCCTCCAAGGAAATGGCGCCAGAAATTATTTCACTCATGTGCACATCGATCGCAGCAAAACCGGCACGATCAAATGCCGCTGCCATTTCACTATGACCATTCACGCCTTGTTCACGCAGAATCGCGACTTTCGGTCGTGCACCACTATTAATCATCGGTGCGGCGGGATTTTCATCAGGGTTAAACGTTAGTCTGACTTGAATACCGGGGTCATCTTGTTGCAACAACGTATCATATTCTTGCTGTGCGCATCGAGGGTTATCGCGCAAACTTTGCATGTGGTACGAGGTTTCGCCCCAGGCGCGTTGTAAGTCGATGCGCGACTCTTGTAAAATTATTTTTCCCTGGTGACGCAAAGTCAGTGTTGAATCATCACTTAAACTACCAAGCACATGACTGCATGCACTTAAATCCGCATCGCGCAGCATCTCGAGTACTTCGTCAGTGTCTTGGTGACGCACCTGAATGACCGCACCTAATTCTTCATTAAATAAAACGGCCGCTGAATCATGACCAATACTATCAAGCGAAATATCCAAACCCACATGACCTGCAAACATCATTTCACATAAGGTGACAAACAAGCCACCATCGGATCGATCGTGATAAGCGAGAATGCGATGATTAGCGAGTAGCTGTTGAATCAGTTCAAAAAAGTTTTTGAATGCATCAACATCATCTAAATCGGGTACATGACGCCCAAGCTGCTGATAAACCTGAGTCAGACAGGATGCGCCAAGACGGGTGCGCCCTTTACCCAAGTCGATTAAAATCAAATCTGTGTCGCCACAATCAACTCGTAGTTGAGGCGTGACCGTGTGACGAATATCTTTAACCGGCGCAAATGCCGTGACAATTAATGACAAAGGTGCGGTAACCGATTTGTCCTGCCCCTTATCTTGCCACACAGTCTTCATCGACATGGAATCTTTGCCGACGGGGATGGCAATGCCTAAGCGTGGACATAATTCCATACCTACTGCTTTTACAGCCTCGTATAAACCTGCATCCTCACCCGGATGCCCGGCTGGGGCCATCCAGTTGGCAGATAAAACTACACGGGATAAATCCTCGATATGCGCCGCTGCAAGATTTGTTAGTGCTTCAGCTACCGCCATACGCGCCGATGCCGCGTGATGTAATAAAGCCAGCGGCGTACGCTCACCCATGGCCATGGCTTCGCCGGTAAACACATTGAAACCACTGGCGGTCACCGCAACATCAGCCACAGGCGTTTGCCATGGACCAACCATTTGATCTCGGGCGATTAAACCAGTCACACTGCGATCACCAATAGTAATTAAAAACCGTTTATCCGCGATTGTAGGCAAACGCAATAAACGATAAGCCGCATCACGAATATCAACGGCTTTACTATCAAATTCGGTTTTGCTAAAGGATTTGTGTTTTACATCGCGCAACATTTTCGGAGGTTTGCCCAATAAAACTTCCATAGGCATATTCACAGGCGTATTATCAAAATGGCCATCGCCAACAATTAACTGACGCTCTTCAGTAGCTTCACCGATAACCGCATAAGGGCAACGTTCGCGCTCACACAAGGCTTCAAACGCTGGCATATCTTTTTGTGCAATCGCCAACACATAACGCTCTTGCGCTTCATTACTCCAGATTTCCATGGGCGACATGCCAGGTTCATCATTGAGCACGGCGCGTAATTCAAAACGTGCACCACGGCCACTGTCATCGACTAATTCGGGCATGGCATTAGATAAACCACCAGCCCCAACATCATGAATACTGATAATCGGATTATTTTTTCCCTGACGCCAACAGCCATCAATCACTTCTTGGGCGCGACGTTCCATTTCTGGATTTCCACGTTGCACTGAGGCAAAATCCAAATCTTCGAGACTGCTGCCACTGGCCATAGATGAAGCCGCTCCTCCACCCAGACCAATTAACATGGCAGGACCACCAAGCACCACCAGTTGTGCACCGGGAGGAATATCATTTTTCTGAATCAATTCATGGCGAATATTGCCCAGGCCACCGGCTAACATGATAGGTTTGTGATAACCACGAACCTCGTGGCCATTCACGCCATTTACTTGTTGCTCAAAACTACGAAAATATCCACAAATATTGGGCCGGCCAAATTCGTTATTAAATGCCGCTGCACCGATTGGTGCTTCCAGCATAATGTGCAAAGCGGAAACAATACGATTGGGCTTACCGTAATTCACTTCCCAGGGTTGTGGCGCTTGAGGTAACTGCAAGTTTGAGACGCTAAATCCGCATAAACCAGCTTTGGGTTTAGAACCACGCCCCGTCGCACCTTCATCGCGAATCTCACCACCCGAACCGGTGGCCGCCCCAGGAAATGGTGAAATTGCCGTGGGATGATTATGTGTCTCCACTTTCATCAAAATCTGCACGGCGCCCTCTTGATAAGCATACTCACGTTGTTCACCACTGGGATAGAACCAGCCTTGAGCATGACCTTCTACCACGGCTGAATTATCGCTATAAGCCGACAACACACCCTTGCTGTTCTGCTCGTGGGTGTTGCGAATCATTTTGAACAACGATCGGTCTTGCGGTTTGCCATCAATACGCCAATCAGCATTAAAAATTTTGTGACGACAATGCTCAGAATTGGCTTGGGCAAACATCATTAATTCCACATCTGACGGATTACGTCCCAAAGCAGTGAAATTCTCGTACAAATAATCGATTTCGTCTTCGGCCAGGGCCAAACCCAATTCATTATTAATGCGCACTAAGGCATCGCGTCCGACGTTGAGAATATCCACTATTTGCGAAGGCCGGGGGTCGGCTTTGTGGAATAAGGCCACCGCATCCTCGGTTTGAAATAACACCGCTTCTGTCATGCGATCATGCAGACTGGCAGCTGCCTGAGCGAGTTCAACATCGTCGAGTTCAGCTGTGGCAGTTTGCAGATAATACGCACGACCGTGTTCAATACGCGCGATCGAATGTAAACCACAATTATGAGCAATATCCGTAGCTTTGCTTGACCAAGGAGAAATCGTTCCCAAACGCGGCACCACTAGAATCAATTGACCTTGAGGTTCGTTATTCTCATCGGTCGCATCAACACTTAATAAGGTTTCCAGAACGGCGATTTCAGCCTTGCTTGGGCTTTGCTCACAATCTGCAAAATACATAGGAAATTGTTCAATTGCACTTATGGTTGGCAGCTGGGCTTGGATGGCTGAGAGAAGTTTTTCTTTACGAAATGGCGATAAATCGGCTGATCCGCGTAAGGTGATCATTGTTGTCCCGTCAAAGTCAATCTGAGGCGTAATGATACTGATTTAGGCCTGTGGGCGCCAGCCACTTAGACCTTGAATTGCTTAATCAATTGATTCAAATCCTGTTGAAACTCGCTTAATTCGTTGGCAGCAGAGTGAGTTTGCTGGGCACCGGCGGCATTTTCCTCAGCAATTTCGATTATTGTCTTAATTCGAGTATTGACTTCCTCGGCCCGCTCTTTTTGTTTAGATGAAGCTTCAGCAATTTGCTGATTCATGCGATTTATGGTTCCCACAGCCGTAAGAATGGTTTGCAATGAGGTTCCCGCATGGGACGCCTGTTCCACAGTCTTTTGTGCGCGTTCACGTTCACGTTCCATAACTTCAACCGCTTCTTTGGAGCCGCTTTGCAACTGCTCGATCATGCTCTCTATTTCCCGGGTTGATTCTTGCGTTCGCGAGGCTAGGGTACGCACTTCATCCGCCACCACTGCAAATCCACGCCCCTGCTCACCAGCGCGAGCAGCTTCGATTGCTGCATTCAAGGCTAACAAGTTTGTTTGTTCAGCAATGCCTTTGATAACAATTAACACCGTACCAATGCTATCCGAATCTTTACCTACTTGATCGATAACTTCCGCTGCTCGAATAACCCCTTTGGCCATGGAATCGATGGAATCAATGGTTTCACTTACCACTTTCATTCCTTGCTCACTGGCTTCATTAGCGTTTTGTGCAGCTTCAAACGCTTCATTAGCATTATTGGTGACTGAAATAACACGTTCCGCCACCTCTGAAATCGCGGCCGCGACTTGTTCGGTTTCGGCTTCCTGGGTATCCGCACGTTTTTGCGTCTCTTGTGAAACGACATAAAGTCGTGATATTTTTTCATCGAATTTCGCCATGTAATCGATGATTTTACCCACAAGTTGCTGGATTTTACTCGCAAACTGATTGAAGCCATCGGACATTTTAGCAATTTCGTCATCGCCTTTGACTGGTAGACGCTTGGTCAGATCACCATCGCCCTGGGCAATATCACGCATAGCATTCATGGCTGCATAAATAGGATTCGCGATGAACACGCCCATGGTCCAAATAATCATAAAACCAAGGATTACACCAGCAAGCATCACTAGAAAAATAAATGCCTGACTACCATATAATTGTGTCGTCAAGGATTCGCCTACTTCTTGAATTCGCTGGTTTTGGCTGAGTATAAGCGCCGAAAGCTCAGTTTCGATTTTTTCAAATAGCGGCCCAATTTCTGTGCGGATTAAATATGCGTCCATACGAGCTTTGTCGCTGGTAAAAATAGCCACCAATTCGTCCATATTAGTGATAAAACTCTGCAAGCTATCACCAAACTCGTCGAGATATTCTTCTTGCTCGAATGTAATAAGTTTTTCCTGCTTGCGTAGCTGCTTATACGTTTCCATTGCTTGCTGTTGATATATTTTAAGATTGTCTAAAATCGAGGGCTCCCCCATGAGCAAATAGGTGCGCAACTCATTCATTAAGGCAGACCAGGTGTAACGTAGTTTTTCTAATTTTAATAAATAACGTTTCCGTGGTGTCGTGGTGCGCTCGTCAGCCTCAATATCAATGCTATTGCTCAGCGCCTGCAACATGCTTCTTGCCACTGGATTAAGATTCTGCGCAGCATAGTTTAAGGCCAGCATGTTTTCTTGGGTGGAACTGGCGAGTTTTATATATTCGTCTTTGCGATTTTCAAACTGGGAAAAATTGTTTTGAATGGAACTGATTGACGCACTTAAGTCATCATCATCGATTTGCTGCGCCAATTGTTTGAGCTTGTCTAGGCTTTGCGCTGAATTGTGCAACCCTGACAAAAACACATCCTTGTGTTGTGCTTCCTTGCTTAAAAAGAAAAATCCTAAAGCCGCACGCGTCCGATTTAGCTGACTCGACAGCTCTTGAGACAATAACGCCAGTGGCTGTGCTTGGTTGACAACATCATCAACTAAAAATTGACTACGTGTGAGTGTCAGCAGTGAGGTCAAAGCGATTACACCCATAAGCGCCAATATAATGACGAACCCTGCCGCGATCTTATATTTAATACGCAATCGAAACAGTTTTTGAAGTAACGGATGGTTTAAAAAATTTTGCAAAACTAGCGTGCTTCCGATTAATTCCTAAACGAATAGAGGAAAAAAGCAGGAACCAGGCCAGTGCTGATGAAATTTAAACCTAACTAAGTAATACCTGGATCTAAGAAGTTAGTAAGCGCCAACAGACAAAACAAGATTTTATGTTTAAGGGGTTTGAAGTCCAAACAGGCGAAAACCTACGCTAAGGCTATTTTGTCGCCAATGTCCATTTTTTGTTCGATTTGCTGCAAGTATTATTAACAATGTATCAAACACTTGTAGCTTAACCTACGTTTTCGTACCGTTGGTGCTCAAATCCCTTTAAGAAAGCTTTGCGAGTGAGTTAAAAAACGGGAAGAGCATTCAGACAAAAAAAAGTTTATAAGTTTCAAATAGCGAGGCTACACTCTGGCGCCAGCCTCGCTATTTTTTTTCGGTTTTAAATCCCAGGTACCCCTAAGCGATGAGCAACTTCCTCATAAGCTTCGACTACGCCACCCAGGCCTTGACGAAAACGATCTTTGTCCATTTTCATGCGCGTTTCGGCATCCCATAAACGGCAACCATCTGGCGTGAATTCATCGCCGAGTACCAACTCACCTTTGTAACGACCGAATTCGAGTTTGTAATCGACTAATAATAAACCTATGCCTTTGAATAAGGCTTTTAATACATCATTCACCTCGAAAGTGAGTTTTTTCATGGCTTCGACTTCGGCTTGAGTCGCCCAGCCGAATGATTGAATGTGATAATCATTAATCATCGGATCATGTAATTCGTCGTTCTTGAGGAAAAACTCAAACGTGGACGGATTGAGATCCATACCCTCTTCCACACCCAAACGCTTGCAAATACTTCCAGCAGAAATATTTCGCACCACACATTCGATTGGTAACATATCGAGGTTTTTCACTAAGGATTCCTGGTCAGATAGAATCTGTTTGTGGTGAGTTTGAATACCGGCGGCTTCAAGCTTTTCCATAATAAACGCATTAAAGCGATTATTGACCATACCCTTACGATCTAACTGATCGATTTTTTCACCATCAAATGCGCTCGTATCATTGCGAAACAATAAAATCAGTTCGTCTGGATTATCAGTCAAATAAACCGATTTAGCCTTACCTGCGTATAGTTCTTTACCCTTTTGCATGTTGCCCTCGTTAAATTCTATCTTTCAAATCTCGTAATAAATTCTTTGCTGCATCTGAGGTGTCGGCACCTCCATCGGGTGATACCACTTCAACCCGAACACTATTATCTTTGCCTTTAATCTGAATAAAAAAGCGAGTCTGACTAGCTTTGGATAAGGCAAAACCCGGAACGAATTGATTTTCCGTGGTTTCTGCCTTGAGCTTTACAGTTAATTGGGAACGCGCGCTATCTTCATTTTCGATTTCATAGCCAGAACGATCCAGTGCCAATTTGACACTACGATTCACGCGTTCGCGACTATCTTTAACGACTAACGCATATGGCGTAGAATCAAAATCCAGACTTACTAAATTCTCATCAGCACCCTTAACTAAGGCTTTGGCCTGCTCGGGCTCCAAACCCAGATACGCGAGCAACATACCCAATACTTCGGTTTCCAATTCGTAGTCTGTAGGACGTTCATCCCACACCGGTAAAACCTCATCTTCCATCACTTTTTGATTTTGACCTTTATGGGTTAAAAACAAATAACTGGTATTTTTTTCTTTTGCTGGTTCGATGCGCACACGAAATTGGTCTCGATCAAAACGATTTTGGTAATTCTTCACCCACTCGGTTTCCATAATACCAAGTTCACGATTTTGCCAGGCAACAGGAACACCTGCATGACGCCAATAGTCTTTGACTTTTTCCCAGACATAACTAGGGTCGGATTTTATGACCAACCAACGCAGGCGACCGTCGCGCATGAGCTGCACTTCACTACCGTCAGACACCACGGATTTTCGATTTAAAATTGCACCAATACCAGGAATAGCAAAACTATCGTTAAGCACCGGCTGAGTTAAATCCGGTGGCACCTCCAAAGTGGGGATCGAAGGTTCATGGCGGTAAAAGCCTGGATCTTTGGTCGCACATGCAACCAGCGCTAATAAAATCAATACGGTGCCGAAACGTAAACTAAACAACATGAAGGTAGTTTTCCTATATAAGATTGGCTTGTTTTAATGCGTTTCGAATCGTCTCATGATGAGAAGCATGCAAAACGGTTAAAGGTAAACGAATGCCCTTGGCGATCTTGCCCATTTCCGCCAAGGCCCATTTGACAGGGATTGGATTCGCTTCGACAAAAAGATCACGATGCAAAGCCTCTAAGGGTTGGTTGATTTCACGGGCCGTTTTGAAATCGCCAGCTAAAGCCGCTTGATACGCTAAGTGCATGGCGCTAGGCGCGACATTGGCCGTGACCGAAATATTACCCACACCTCCCACTTCGATAATGTCGATGCCAAGTGCATCATCACCACTATAAACTTCAAACTCAGGACCACAACGTTGCACAATTTCGCGGCTGCGCTCAACTTTGCCTGTGGCTTCTTTTATGCCAATAATATTCGACACTTTAGCCAACTCAACCACTGTGTCCACTTGCATATCGCAAGCAGTGCGCCCAGGCACGTTATACAAGATTTGCGGAATATCCACAGCCGCAGCTATTGCTTGATAATGCGCAATTAAACCGTGCTGTGATGGTTTGTTGTAGTAAGGGGTGACGAGTAACACCGCATCAGCTCCCGCATCTTTGGCGCAAGCAGTCAGTTCGATGGCTTCGTGGGTATTATTCGAGCCTGTGCCCGCAATCACGGGAATACGACCAGCTGCCTTATTCACCACATGTCGTACCACCGCGCAATGCTCTTCTTCAGTCAGCGTGGCGGATTCACCCGTGGTGCCCACAGCAACAATAGCATCGGTCTTAGCATCCACATGAAACTCGATTAACTTATCGAGACTGGCATAGTCGATACTGCCATCATTATTCATGGGGGTAACCAACGCTACCATACTGCCTTGAAACATGTGATTCATCTCCACTTGGATTTTTAATTATTCCCGCCCAGACATTTTGTCAGGGTTACGCCGTTTACACACAAAGGTCTCTATCATATCATGATCAGCCACCCGAGGCGCTAGCCCCAAAAGGGCGCTATTATACCGGAATCTAAGGAAAATAATGGAATTATCATGAGCAATATAGCTGTAAACAAGAAAGTCCCTGCATTCAAAGCCGCCGCTACTGGCGAGCAAACACTTAAGTTATCTGATTTCAAAGGAAAAAAGCTGGTTATATATTTCTACCCCAAAGACAGCACCCCCGGTTGCACCACGGAAGGCCAGGATTTTCGTGACCATTATGCAAAATTTAAACGCGCAAACACCGTGGTTTTAGGCGTATCCCGTGATAGTCTGAAGTCTCATGAAAACTTCAAAGCCAAGCAAGCATTTCCTTTTGACCTTCTATCCGATCCCGACGAAGAACTCTGCAATCTGTTCGATGTCATCAAAGAAAAAAACATGTACGGTAAAAAAGTTATGGGCATTGAGCGTTCCACCTTTCTCATCGACGAAAAAGGCGTTTTGCGCCACGAATGGCGCAAAGTCAAAGTCAAAGGGCACGTGGAAGAAGTATTGCATGCTGCTAAAGCATTATAACTAGCCGAAGGATTATTATGGCCAGGAAAAAATCAAGTGAGCAAAAAGCTTTATTTGTGCTCGACACCAATATTCTCATGCACGATCCCAGTAGTTTATTCCGCTTTCAAGAACACGATATTTATTTGCCCATGGCCGTGTTGGAGGAATTGGACAATAACAAACGCGGACACTCAGAAGTCGCGCGCAATGCCCGTCAGGCCAGTCGATTTCTCGAAGATTGCATTGCTGGCGCGGATCGCGCGCAAATCGAAAAGGGCTTACCACTGCCAAGCCCTCTGACTAGCGAAATATCCAGTGGAAAATTATTTTTCCAGACTCAGGAACTGAATTATCAACTACCGAAAAACATGCCGGGGAACAAACCGGATAACACCATTCTTGGAGACGCCTTAGCACTTAAAGGCACTTACAAAGACCGGCGTGTGGTCATTGTCACCAAGGATATTAACTTACGTATAAAAGCCGCAGCCCTGGGCTTGCTGGCTGAGGACTACCACAACGATCAAGTCATTGATGACGTTAATCTGCTTTATAGTGGTAGTTACGTTTTAGAAAATAATTTCTGGGACACCCATAGTCAGGACATTGAGTCCTGGCAAAAAAACGGACGTACCTATTACAAAATCAGTGGGGATGATATCAAAACTTGGTATCCCAACGAGTACCTTTTCACCAAAGATGAAGAATTCGAAGCCATTGTACGCAGTATTGACGCTGAACGAAAAACAGCAAAAATCGAAATCATCACCGATTTCCGTAACCCCTCACATAATGTCTGGGGCATTAATGCGCGCAACCGTGAACAAAATTTTGCGCTAAATGTGTTAATGGATGCTGATATCGATTTTGTTAGTTTACTCGGCATGGCGGGCACCGGCAAAACCTTATTAACACTTGCAGCTGCATTAACCCAAACCTTGGAACAAAAGCGCTACCAAGAAATTATTGTCACTCGTGTCACCGTGCCAGTGGGTGAAGATATTGGTTATCTGCCCGGAACCGAGGAAGAAAAAATGACGCCTTGGATGGGAGCATTGATGGATAATCTGGAAGTACTCACCAGCCCCGAAGGCAGTGGCGAATGGGAACGCGCTGCGACTCATGATTTATTACAAAAACGCATTAAAATCCGCTCTTTGAATTTTATGCGCGGCCGCACGTTCTTGAATAAGTTTTTAATTATTGATGAAGCACAAAACCTTACATCAAAACAAATGAAAACACTTATTACCCGCGCCGGACCAGGTACAAAAGTCGTATGTTTAGGCAATGTCGCACAAATCGACACACCTTATTTAACAGAAACCACTTCGGGATTAACCTACGTGGTAGATCGTTTCAAAGATTGGGAACATAGTGCGCACATTACCTTGCAACGCGGTGAGCGTTCACGCTTAGCTGATTTTGCTTCGGAAGTTTTATAGTGCAAATGCATTATGGCGTTTTATTGCTAGCGGGATAAACTAAGGAGAATGATCAACGGACAAGGAGCTGTCCTATGCTAGCAATACCTCGTGATAAGTTACTCCATGGTTTAATTGGATATACCATTGGCATTAGCCTCGTGTTTTATTCTACACCCTTAGCCATGGCTGCAATTGTTATTGTCGGAATCGGCATAGAGATTTATCAACTTCGAACCCGCTCGGGAAAATATGAAGTCTTCGATATGATCGCTGTCTTTGTTGGCGGCACCTTAGCAGCCATATACTACCATTCGATTGCTCCCGCCATCACTCAAGTGTTACATGCCGCCTATTAACCGTCATTGATAGCCACAACATTTATCCGGCTCAATTTAGATTCACTTCAAACCACCACGCATTTACTCAAATCCCCCACCCACAGGACGACAAGAAACAAAATCGGGTTGGGAGTTATAGGTTTTGCTGGAACGGTACTTAACTCAGAATGGTCGTCATGCGCTTACAATTGCAGCGCATATCCTTGCCTTAATCATCATTAGTTTTATTGTCACTTATGATAACAAACCACCAGGTGATGCAGAGCTGGTATCACGATTTCTACCTGCCGCTATCGAAAAAATTGAGGATGCTTCACTTAAGATTCAAAGCAAAGTCTTTTATCAACAGCATAATCACCAAACCGTGTGGCATGACGCATTGCTCATCAATAGTAATGGCCGTTTTCTCATTGACTTACTCAACATGGCCGAGTACGAAGGACTCAAATCCCAAGACTATATCGCCAATATTAAACCAATCCATCAAGTACAACGTCCAGTAACAATTGCGGAACACGATGTACGCTTGACCTTGGCTTTTGTCAAGTACGCCCAGCATATGCGCAATGGTCGTTTACCAAAAAATATTCTTGATAACTATCGCCCACGCCATCCCGAATTTATAAATTATTTTGACTTACTCAAACAAGGCATAGCCGATCAAAAAATCTTTGCCCACTTATATGAACAAGCGCCGCCGCATGAACAATATAATCGTTTAAGAACCGCACTGGCAAAACTGCGTCAAATCAAACAATCAGGTGGCTGGCCGATCCTACCAACTAATGCTTTGCTTAAACGTGGCATGAAAGATAATCGTGTAATTATTTTACGTCAACGTTTAAAAATCAGCGGCGATTTACCTTATGCATCTGCCGAAGCAAAACTATTCGACCAGGAATTGGAAAATGCCATTGAACAATTTCAGCGCCGCCATGGTATTTTAGTTGACGGCATCGCCGGTGGCCAAACCCTGCGCACACTCAATATACCTGTTGAAAACCGCATCCAGCAAATACTCATCAATATGGAACATTGGCGTTATGTGCAACGAAATTTTGCAGCAAAACATATTTTAGTGAATGCCGCTGGATTCGAATTAATTGGCGTAAAAGGTCACCGTGAAGCTCTCAATATGCGCGTTATTGTCGGCAAAAAAGATTTACCGACTCCACTTTTTAGCAGCCAAATCACTCATGTTGTGCTCAACCCTGAATGGGTGGTACCAAGAAGCATTGCCGTAAAGGAAATTCTGCGGTATCAAAAAACCAATCCTAACTTCCTCACCCAGAACCAATATGTATTATTGAGTGGTTGGAATGAAAATGAAACTGTTATTAACCCTGAGTCATTAAACTGGCAACAACTCAATGATCAAAATTTCCCTTACCACTTAAAAAAACCACCTGGAGAAACCAACCCTCTTGGACGAATTAAATTCGTCATGCCCAACCAACATGACGTCTATTTGCATGACACACCACATCGAGATTTATTTGACAATGTTTTCCGCGACCTAAGTCACGGCTGCATTCGTTTACAGCATCCTGAAAAATTATTCGAATTTGTTTTCCGCGAAGACAGCACGTGGAACCAAAACAACTTAAGAGATGCACTTATAAGCAATCAAAATCTACAAATCAATCTGGCAGAGCCCGTACCTGTTTATATTGTATATTTTACCACATGGATTGAATCTGATGGACGCATGAATTTTTACAGCGACATTTATCAACACGACAATAAAATGAGTACGGTCTTAGACTATATCTAAGCCTCTTGCCAAAAGCGTGATTGAGATCATGATTTCACACTTGGAAAGGCGTAATATAGTGAATATATTTGTTATTATGCAGTCAGACTTAATAGCTATCGAAATAGGTGATATAGCATGAGCAACACAGTTAAAACCCATCTAAGCCGCCGCAATTTTTTGCGCCATTCCATGGCGATAACCGCAGGCGCAGGCCTCGCTTTGAGCGCACCTATTAATGTATTTGCTAAAAGTTTTAACCACGCTAAAAGTCTAAAACTTTATAACATTCATACCGGCGAAAAAGTGAATACAACATTTTGGGAAAATGGAATTTATCTTCCTGATAGTTTAGCTGAGATTAATAAATTATTACGTGATCACCGCACCGGCGAAATTGTGCAAATTGATACAAAAATTTTGGAGTTAGTTCATTTGCTGGCAAATAAATTAAACCATAACCGCACGTTTGAAATTATTTCTGGTTATCGTTCACCAAAAACCAATGCTCAATTACGCAAAGCTGATCACAAAGGTGTAGCCAAGAAAAGTTACCACATGAAAGCACGTGCGATTGACTTAAGACTACCCGGCGTTGATCTTTCCCATTTACGTCAAGCGGCGATTCAACTAAAAATGGGCGGCGTTGGTTTTTATCCAAAAAGTAATTTTGTGCATTTGGATACCGGGCGTGTTCGTCAATGGAAAGCGAAAAGTTAAAAATCTGATTCTTCATCGAAATGCTTGAAGGGATCAAATGTATCAGGCGCTTCAGGCATATCGTTATGCACATGTTCTACTAGATTTTTCATTTCCGTATCACTAATTTCAATTGCGTAGAATGCTTCGCCAGCATTTTGCATTTGCTCCAAATCCAACACGGTTCCTGACATCAAATTTGTACCGTCATTTAAGTCACCTTTGACGGCATACAACACCCAGCGAGGCCCTTCTAAGGATAACACCATATAAGCCATGTCAGCGGCGGCCAATATGCTATGCGCAGATAACTGCGACAAACTACTGTAACCCAAAACAACTCCGCTACCGAGCTCGTAAGTAACAGGCACAATAACAGACTTGGATAATTCAAAGACCGCCAATCCGCCACCGACAGCAACCGAACCCAGCGTACCCGCGGCGGCACTTACACCCGCAATAATATTTCCTGCGACTTGAGTGCCTAGAGCAGCCGTTTCTGAAGTCACCAATAAGGTGCTTCCACCAACAACCTGACTGCTTCCACTGACTACACCACTGGCAGTGCCACCGAGAGTTATACCCGCAGCCGCTAAAGGTACGCCAATATATTTGACGCTTTTACCACTAACATAACCACCGGCGCTAACACTCACACCAAGCACTTGGCTAACACCAGCTTCTGCCATACCAACCGTAGTGCCACCTCCAGCAGTGACAACCGCAGCGCTGTTTAATCCTAAGAATTGCACCGCACCATAAACCGATGCTAATGCTGCTGTCGCACTAGGAGCGATCAAGTCATAACCTGTCGTGGCACTCCCGCCGATAACTTCAACAGCCAGTTCCGTCAACTCCACCCCTTCATTGGCAACCACCATGACCGGAAAAACAATACCATTAACAGTCACATAACCCAAAAGTCCGGAGGAAAACTTGCCTATGGGTTTAACCACCGCGTCATAAAGCAAAGCTTGAACCAGCCAGCGAATCGCTTTGAGACTGCTAAAACTTATACCTTGTTCGTTCACTTTAGATAATTCATCGGCAGCATTTGACAAGGAACGGCCCACATCAGAAGGCATATCAACAATCGCGCTACCCATGAGTTCGACCGTGGGATTCGAATATTGCTCTCTATGCTTATTTGCTTTGGAAAATGCCATAGTGAAATTTTGCAAACTTAATTCATCATCTAGCCGATGAAAATTTTGTTTGGTTTTAGCGGGCAATGCAACATAACCTCGCACAAAAGAACGTCCCGCAAAACTGAATGAATCCGCTGAATTTGTCCACGCGTTATGCATCATTTCACCCGATAAGGCAATTGATGCTTGTGTCAAACGAATACCACTACGCAAGCCATTACGACGAATAGCCGCGCCATAATCAATGGCGTCGACCGCAAACTGATCAGATGCTTGCGCCAACTCTAGCGAAAAATCTTTTGAAAATTGAAATGACTCGCCAATAATATGTGCCGCATTCGCTGGCGCGCGATAAACCAACAATTTGCTTTTTTCACGCATATTTGCCCGAATATTTTTTGCAATTTCATCACCACCGCTTTTAACATCCGCCGCTACGCGAAAACTAGCACGGGTTCCATCCGCGACTAAATAAACTGCATCTCTGGCGTTACGCAAGGATAATAATAGCGACTGTTTTGCACGAAAACCGGCCAACTCCAATACCATGTCCAAACTGCTCGGCCCCGCTGGAATCAGCGTGATCTGCGTGTTTGGAACTTTAAGTGCACCATTTTTATAAAGGCTCAGATGTCCTTGTTTCGCTAGTTTTTTGGTATTGCGCAAAGGATCATCTTGCGCGTGAACGTTAACGCAAAAACAAAGCAGGATCATTTGAAAACTAATAATTAATTTTTTCATGGCACACGCAAATCATTTTGCATTTCTTGCAACACATCGTTAATCACTTTAGGGTCGGTGGATATCACCTCAACTTCAACATCAGATTGCTGATTGAGTTGTTGCAAGTCAACCACGCTACCAACGGGAATATCCGCAATGGATTGTTTTTCACCTGAATTAAAACTAAGGTCACCGCGCGCTGCGGCCACCACCAAACGAGGGCCATCCCAGGCAAGAAAAAAAACAGTATTTAAACCACCTAGGACTGCATGCGAAGGTAACGCGGTTAACGCATTATAGCCCAATACCACGCCACTACTGGCTTGATGGATCACAACTTCACTGGTGCCTTTCACCATATCATAGGCCATAGTCGCCGCATAATTAACTGTATTCGCGGTTTGCACGACAGCATCAGTCGTCAGCGTTGCTGCTGGCACCACCGTATGCATGGCCACTTGGTTAACCAAACCATAGCCATGCCCCGCCACAAATGTGACCGGCATGGTTGAAGCGCTCACGATGGATAGACCCGCGAGCAAGCCACTTTCTACTGTTGGTGAAATTATTTTTACACCAATACGTGAACTGTAATAAATGGATAAACCCAGCGACTCAATGGTACGCCCACTCACAGATAAAGCTGCGCCCACGGGGACGGCTAAAGCCCGCAAACCAATATCACCCGTCTCTGCCGCGCCTTTTTTTGTCATGCGACCGATCGGTGCAATTAAGCTGTGATAAAACACTTTGCCATAACCCGCAAGTATATGTCCCAAACCAGCAATGGCATTATTTTCCGTAGCAGAACGCTGATAATCTTGCGCGAATGCTTCATATGCTTTATCAAAAGATTGTTGCCAACCAACTTCCACATCGGGTTTCACCGCTTGAATGAAAGCATCGATATTCTGATAAAAACGACTCATATCCTGGCTCATGTTTTTAAAATAATTGCCAGGCAATTGTTGCAGTTCTTGAAAATCATTCGCCGTGCGTTTGCGCAAGGATAAATGACCTTTGACGAATTGTT
>JAOUJM010000267.1 GCA_029883265.1 Gammaproteobacteria bacterium | reverse complement strand
AAGTAGCAAAGCCATGGTTGATACCTGATTACTTGGCTTTACTCCATAAAAAGCTTAAGTTTGATTATATCTCATACCCAGTTGAAAAAATTTTTGATCATTACTTCAAAGGCGCCACATGCATAGTCTAGAACACAAATTTAGTATTCAATCGCACAGGATTTGAGGTGTTCAACGTTTTATTCTTCAGCGATGCATGTATCATTGTGAGCCCCAGTTTCAAACTTAAGGAGAAAAAAATGATCCGCAAAACCATAACCTACTTGGCATCGTTGACTTTATTTGCATGCGCCAACCACCCCACCTATTACCCGGAAGAGGCCGAACTGGCTTTATTCAAAAACACCGGCGAAAGCGAATTCAAAATGGCCAAGAACGGAATAGAACGAGGATATGCTGCCAGTGGCTTGTTCGCCGTTTCCGATCGTTTCTTTGGCTTAGCGAAATACAGCCTGTCACGTCATGGAAATTGCGACACTTGTACCACCAATCAGCGCGACTATCTAGAAGCAGCGGTTGGTTTAGGTGGTTTAAATCTAGGAAAAAGACGCGGCGAATTGCTGATGGGGGCAGGCTCAGGAAAAACCGTCTCAATAGAAACCGCTGACCCACTTTCAATCGGCGGCGTTAAACAGGCCAGCGCGGACTATTACCGTAGCTACCTGCAATACAATCTTGCCTTAATGGAAACTCAATATTTGCTTGCAGCAGCCACTTTACGCGGAGCCGCAGTCATGAATACTACTTATGAGCTTCGCGACGTAGATACGCAGAACCTATTGACGGTTGATGGCAAGCGCTGGGCGGCTTTTATTGAACCGGCTGCTACACTAAAAGCTCATTGGAATGGCGTCTCGATCTACTGGCAGTTGGGTTTGTCATTCCCTATCAGCGGCGATACGGCTTTCAATCATGACCGAGCTTGGTCCGTCGCAGGCCTTAGCTATCGACTGGATTTATTTTAACGGGTGATAAACTTTAGAACGAGTGGCTATGCATTTTGTCTTACTGGCTAGCGGACTTACAAACAGTTTGTTATCCCAGCGATACCACTATGCCTGCTAGTTGCGCTAGGATTGATGGATATAAAACCTCTTTACAAGGCGAATCCCCTGTATGAACGAGCAAAAGTTTCTCGTTTGTTGCTTTGGTAAAAAAAATGATGCAAACCAAAAAGACTGACGGCAACGACCCTCAATCGATAACCAATTTAGCTTTTATCCATATGCCGTTGTGACCCTAAAATAGATTTAGGATGGATGGCCAACACACAACCTAAAAACTTATAATTTATTTCTGACTATAAAGCCTCATATACTCAAACCATTGCATACAAGTTTACTTCTTGTTGTAGGTTCTGCGGCATTCGTTCTTCGGTCCGGCCATAGGAAACCCTAAAGAGACTCCTCATTTACGCAATCAGCAAATAAAATAGAATGAATTGAAAAACTCACGGCAGAATTCATTACTAACCCCGTATAGATTATTCATACTAATCTTCTTATTCCTGGCATTTTTGATATTTCTATAGCCAGAAAATTACTTACGTCTGATGGTTACTTTTTTCAAAACAAGATCGCGCATAAAAAAATAACACCGACATAATCGCAATAAACACAAAATTTTTTAAACTTCCCTTGTGGCTGATGAAATCTAAAGCAGGATAGAAAATATGTTGAACAGTATCGTGAAATTACAGACTTGAGTACATCGCATAAAATGTTTACACAACTGTCTATTTATTATCAGTCATCACTGTTCATTTGCCGCCAAATTTCAATCAGAACTTTAGACCAGTGAATACTATTCCAGCACCTGATTTCATAATTAAAACACGTAGCACCTATTGAAAAAAAGGCAAATACAGCCTTAGACTGAGTTTACAACATTGCTTCCAGTTCATTTGACACTTATAATAAGCGGTAAATTACGCTTGGCTTTTGTCATAGCGGAAATATAAATATAATTCAACGCACTAGACCGCCGAACGAAGTAGGAAAAAGCCATGAATCCGCCACCCATCATGCTTGCACTGATCGCCAGTGTCTCAGTTTTTCTCGGCGCTTGTGCAGAGGATCATGCCAGTAAAAAAGCAATCGTTTATCACCCTCCTCAATTGACTGGTCTAGACAAACAGAAACCAAGCTCGATCACACTAAAAGTTCAGGCCGCCTATAATTCAAACAAAGTATTCATTAAAATCAGTTGGCCAGACACACCCAACAAGCTCCATGAATATTGGCATTTTGATGGCAACCAATGGTTAGCCGAAGGTGGACACCGCCGAGATGCACAAGCAACGCTCGACAATGACAATAAACGAGGCCGGGTTGATGTTCGCAGTACAATTTATGAATCAAATGTTGCGATAGTTTTTAATGAGCCCGACGACTACCAATCAGTGAATGGATTTCAACAGTTTGGATGCTTCCTCGCCTGCCATGATGACAACAATTACATGCCCGAATGGAATTCTAACACCGCTAATCGCATGTATATCGAAGAATCACATGGTGGCCAATTAGACTTATGGCAACAACGCATTGCTCGGGGCGGGCCTATTGGCTGGGCTGAAGATGCCATACTCACCACCGCTTCCACCTTAGACACCTATCGTGGCGGGCGTCATTTCGATAACGGCGATGCCGCATATGCTGAAAATCAACTTAGCGGCGATCATCCACAATTTGTTTTTGATCCCGGCAGCACTATCGGCTTTTTTGCCCAAGAATTCTCTCATTTATTAGATGCCCAGTTTCCATTTTTTGTTGCACCAGGTTCTCTCAATGGCATACAGCAGGAATCCACATTGGCGCGCACACTTAGGTTTAATAGTGCTAATGACATTGGATATGTAGCGCAAAACAATGATGCCGTGCCTCGCTACTATTCACAAACGCCTAGCTATAGTCGAGCAGATGTAAGTTCTCTTGGTTCATATTTCGAACCTAACACATTCGGTCTAGGTAAAGGTGAAGCCCATGTTTTATTTCAGCGTGATTTAAACACGCATAGTAATTCACAAGGCTATAATCAAGACGATATTCAATTTAATACACAAACAGTTTACAACATCGCTTTCGCGGTTAGTACTGACAAAGTGGCAGGGCGTGATCACTATGTAAGTTTGCCTCTAAGTTTTAGTTTAGGTAGTGCACAAATAGCGGACATACAAGCAGTCAATGACGAAATTAGTTATTTTCTTTACATGCCAAACTTTACCGACAAAAACAAATACCCAGTAACAGAAGTCAAACTATTCTTACCGGGAATCACCAGTTACGAATTTCTTATGAATGACAATCGCAACAAGCAATACTTCAATCCCCAAACAAACAGTTTTGTTGATCAAACACATGAAGGCACTCAAGCAATGCTACAAAATAATTTTAGTTGCTTCGACTGTCACACCATAAGCGAAGATGAGGTTTTTGACATTGCGACGCGTCGCGGTGAATTTGCAGGTGCCTTAGAAACTTTGACACTGCAACGCGGCGGTGTCTTTGGACCGACACCAATGCCTTAATTGTTTTCCACTTGCAGAGCAAATTGTTGCTTACCTAGCTGCACCGATTGACTGGCCTGTTGCTTAGTTCCGGCTCCCCAAGCATGCCCATAAATCACTTCGTAACTAGCAGGCAGAACCCTGTCACAACGAAATTGTTCATACGCATGCTCAAATGCTAACAAACGATTTTTCCCAGTTAATTGTTTCGGCTTGTTCTGCAGCGCATTCGTCGAACCAAGCTGTTTAAGATCGTACAATAAATCACGGGCATGTTGATAAGTTATGGTTAGCATTTCCATGTCCAACACCGGTCCGGTCAGACCCGCCGCCATCATCGCATCACCCACATCATGCATATCCAAAAACGGATTCACATGCTCGAACTGATCCACTTGTTGCCAAGCCAAACGTAATTCTTTCAAGGTGTGGGGCCCTAAGGTCGCAAATAATAATAAACCATGAGTCGTCAACACCTGACTTAAATACTGGAATGTTTGACGCAAGTCGCAACACCATTGCAAAGCAAGACTGGAAAAAACCAAATCAATGCTATTCGGTGCAATCGGCAACTGCTCAATATCTGCAGCAACATAATTATGGGGATTGCGCCAGCGTTGCCAACGTCCTCGCTTGGCTCGCGCATATTGCAACATCGACGGCGACAAATCCAAGGCGATCACTTGTGCTTGTGGAAAACGTTGTTGCAATAATTGGGTACAATAACCGGTACCGCTACCTAAATCCAAAATGATTTTAGGTTGTATTTTTATTACATCCAAATGCTGCAAACAACGATCAGCAATTTCCCTTTGCAAAACTGCGGCCGCATCATATGTGTTCACTGCACGTGAGAAGTTTTGTCTGACTTGCTGCTTGTTAATTGCCAAAAAAGTTGAATCACTCACAACCCATCTCCAAGTAAGAATGACTCTACCTGTTGCACAAATTCCTCTCGATGAGTTAAGAATGGCGCGTGAGCTGAGCGTTCAAATATTGAAAGTTTTGCCCCAGGAATACGTTTCACCATGGCCTCGGCCGCTTGAACCGGCACCAAGGTATCGAGCCGACCATGCATAATTAAACTCGGACAAAGTAAATTCGGCAACAGCTCAACACAACTTTGTTGCTCCAGAATTCTCAACCCACCACGCAACGCTTGCAATCGTGGCAAACCATTTTGTTCAACACGTTGACGCAATAAACGAATGGTTTCGCGACTGCCATCCCCCCCTCTTGATTGCAACGCTAAAAAACGCTGCAAGGTTGCTTTATAATCTTTTTCCAAACCTTGAGCAAACCCTTGCAACACACTAGCGGGCATGGCATACGGCCATTGATCAGTTTTTACAAATTGAGCATTTGCGCCCACGAGTATTAACCGAGGAATGTTCTGTGGTTGACTCAAAGCGAAACGCAATGCAAACAAACCACCGAGCGACCAGCCCACAACAAATACACCTGGCGTGATGAGCTCTTCTAAATCCGCAAGAATATTTTCAACCGTATAGGCACCCGCGGGCATGGGGCTGCCGCCATGACCGGGTAGATCAGGCACTACAACTTGAAAGTTTTTCGCTAATAATTCCGCTGTTTCCAGCCATACTTGTGAATTTAAACCCCAACCATGCAATAAAACCAATTGAGGTCCTGCGCCTAATGTCATTACTTGCAAACTCATGCACGCATCTCACTCATCACTGCTAATAATGCATCAACTTGTTCTTGTGTATGCGCCGCACTTAAAGTGATACGCAGACGTGCACTGTTTATCGGTACCGTGGGTGGTCGTATCGCCTGAATTAGAAAGCCACGCTCATATAAAGCAGCACTAACATTCAGCGCCTTTTCACTATCACCAAGAATAAGTGCCTGAATCGGCGAATCAGAATCAATTAATTTAAAACCTTGACTCAACAAACCTTGGCGCAGTTTCTGTGTCAAGCCGGTTAGATGCTCACGCTCATGTTTTGCTTGCTGACATAATTCAATACTACGTGACACTGTGCTGGCGAAGGCTGCAGGCATGGCCGTGGTATAAATATAACTGCGTGCTTTTTGAATAAGCGTCTCAATTAAAACCTCAGAACCGGCAACAAACGCACCAAACACGCCTAATGCTTTACCAAAGGTTGCCATGAGTATGGGTACTTGGCTTTGCGTTAATTTCATCGCTTCTAAACAACCACCGCCGCTTTCTCCAAACACACCGATGCCGTGCGCGTCATCAATCATTAAACCTGCTTGATAATGCTCACAAAGCTGAACCAATGCTTTGATGGGTGCACGATCACCATCCATACTGAAAACACCGTCACTAATGACTAAGCGACGCCGACCTTGATGCGTTTGTAATTGCCGTTCCAGACTTTGCATATCGCTATGTTGATAACGTACAACCTTGGCACCACTGGCTAAACCCGCGTCGATTAAGGACGCATGATTTAAACGATCCTGAAAAACCACATCATCACGCCCCATCAGCGCAGTGATGACACCGAGGTTAGCCATAAATCCTGTGGAAAAAACCAAGGCACGTTCGCGTCCGGTCCAAGCAGCTATTTGTTGTTCAAGTTGTTCATGCGGTGTTTGGTGGCCGGAAATCAAGTGCGCTGCACCA
>JAOUJM010000051.1 GCA_029883265.1 Gammaproteobacteria bacterium | reverse complement strand
CCTTTGCTAAAGAGCAGTTCAAGATCGATGAACTAGAATCCTGGGATGTCGCGTACTACAGCGAAAAACTTCGTCAACATAAATATGCAATTACGCAAGAAGAATTAAAGCCTTATTTTCCTGAAGATCGGGTATTGCAAGGTATGTTTTCAGTGGTGACTAAACTCTATGGGCTGCATATCGAGGAACAAAAAAATATCGATGTTTGGCATGAGGACGTGCGGTTTTTCAATATTCTGAACGAAACGGGTGATGTGCGTGGTCAGTTCTACCTGGACCTTTATGCGCGACCCCACAAGCGCGGCGGTGCTTGGATGGATGAATGCCTTACGCGGATGCGGTTTGATGGTGATGAACAAACACCGGTGGCCTATCTCACCTGCAATTTTTCACCACCCGTCGGTGATAAGCCGGCCCTGTTCACGCACAATGAAGTCGAAACATTGTTTCATGAGTTTGGCCACGGTTTGCATCATATGTTAACTCGAGTCGATTATCCTAGTGTTTCAGGTATTTCTGGCGTGCCCTGGGATGCAGTCGAGTTGCCGTCACAGTTCATGGAGAATTGGTGCTGGCAGAAACAAGCACTTGATATGTTCGCGGCTCACTATGAAACCAATGAGTCTATTCCTGATGATTTATATCATCGCATGATTGCGGCGAAAAATTTTCAAACCGGTATGCAAATGATGCGTCAACTTGAGTTTGCAATATTTGATTTTCGTTTGCATTTGGAATTTAAGCCAGAACAAGGGGCGCGAGTGTTTGAGCTTTTAGACGAAGTACGTGACCAAGTGGCGGTATTAAAACCGCCTTCGTTTAATCGTTTTCCGCATAGTTTTTCACATATTTTTGCGGGTGGTTATGCAGCGGGTTATTACAGTTACAAATGGGCTGAAGTTCTATCGGCAGATGCCTTTTCCCTGTTTGAAGAAAATGGAATTTTTGATCGTGAGACCGGGTTAAGATTCTTAAATACAATTCTTGAGCAAGGTGGGTCGAAAGAGCCTATGGAATTATTTGTTGATTTTCGCGGGCGCGAACCGACCATCGATGCGCTATTGCGTCACAGTGGAATCGTTCAAGAAATTGCCTAATTTTGCCGCTGATCGCAAGTTGGAATGTTAATTCAGTTCGGGTGCGTTTGCCGCATGTGCTGCGTGTACTTAAACGTTATGATCTCGATTTGCTGGCGATCCAGGAGACTAAAGTTCAGAATGCCTTGTTTCCCCACGAGGCATTCACCGCTCGTGGTTATCATGTGTTGTATCATGGGCAAAAATCGTATAATGGTGTAGCAATTATTAGTAAAGAAAAACTGACGCCATTTCAAAATTATTTGCCTGGTCTGCGTTCTGATCCTGAATGTCGGTTCCAAAGTGTGATGTGGCGCAAGCTATTAATTGTGAATGTTTATGTGCCCATGGGGCAAGCCTTGGATAGCGTTAAATATGAGTACAAACAAAAATGGCTAAACAAGCTGGCTTTGTTTTTAAAGAAAGCGCTGCTTGAAAATGGGGAAATCATCGTGCTGGGGGATTTTAATATTGCACCCGATGACGAGGATGTGCATGATCCAGAATTATGGCGTGATCAACTAATTTGTTCACTCAACGAGCGAAACATTTTAAATAAAATTAGTCGTTTAGGTTTTCATGATAGTTTCCGTCTATTTAAACAAAAAAAGCAAAATTTCAGTTGGTGGGACTATCGCTTTCAGGCGTTTACATATAATCGTGGTTTACGTATTGATCATATTCTTGTGAGTGACAAATTAAAGATTCGTGCGAAAGCGGCTTATATCGATAAACGAGCACGATCTTGGCAAAGACCCTCTGATCATGCGCCTGTATTTCTACAATTATAGTTAAACCAGGCATATTCAAATTCATTGTTTTGGGTATGTGTGCGCCCATGCCAAATTCTAAACAAAACAAGCCTCATTGAATTGAGTTTATTCAGTAAAGAATTAAGCGATTTTCTTAATTTAATAGTTAGGTTTGCAGGTAATTGTGAATTAGTTTTTTGAGAAACTAATTTTTGGTTAAATGATTGATTTAGATAGGTTGTCCGTGTGGTTTTGTTCTAATTTTGCTTAAAGCAAGCTAGGTTTATGTCGATACACTTTTGATTACATATCATCAGGTCATGGATGTGAAGCAAGCTACCGCTAAAATTTCTATAAAAAAATACCAGCGCTCCGTAATGGCCTATTTATTTGTATCTGCATTTCTCATTATAGTTTCAATTATTCTCATTGTTGGATTTACCCGCCCCGGCATTCTTGCAAGCCAATTCAGTCAATCCATGGAGTCGCATTGGTTAATGCCGAGAAGTTTGAATGACGTAGTGTTGCGCGAACTGAATGGCTCGCTCGAGCGGCAAACTCGTGAACAATCTTTTCCTATGATGTCGTTTTTGGCGAATAAGCATTTTTCCTCGACGACTAGTTTGTTATTGCTTGATGCAACGAATAAGGTTAGATGGCACCGCAGTAGTCGTTTCACAGTGGGAAGTGATTATGATATTCCCTTGGGAACTGCAACAAGTGGTGTAACCAGAAGTGCAATCAATATGTCATCGCTCATATCAAACCACGCAATGGGTGATATGAATCACCAAGCTTGGTTAAGTCATGAATATTTTCTTAACAATGGTTTTAAACTGATTGCAGAAAAAAATGTTCATTCTCAATTAATGCAAATGCAAAACACGGATGCCCGTTTATTGGCAGCACTAAGTTCAATCATCTTGTTAGTATTTACAGGATTAGTATTCGCATTTAAACGTTTGCAAATGATAGCCGATGCAGTGCCTTTATTAGACTCCGCACCTTTAGTGATTGATAATAAAAACATCGCAACTAAATCTGAGTTAGATGAAATCATAATGGATCGTACACGCGAATTGGAGCGTGCCCGTGATCAGGCATTGGATGCGAGTAAAGCCAAGAGTACATTTCTGGCGAATATGAGTCATGAGCTTCGCACACCGTTGAATGCGGTTATTGGCTACTCGGAAATTCTTGCGGAAGAAATTGAAGAGCATAATTTGTCTGAATTGGCTTTGGATGCGCAGAAAATATATGCGGCAGGTAATCATTTGTTGAATTTGATTAACGATATTCTGGACATATCAAAAATTGAAGCGGGCAAAATGGAAAATCATGTTGAAAGTTTCAATCTGGATAATGCGTTGCGAGATGTGGTTGCTAATGTTGGTTCATTGGTTCAGCAGTCTGATAATACCATGTCGGTTGAACTAGAAAATATTGGCGATATGGTGTCGGATATAACAAAAGTCAGGCAGATATTGTTTAACCTAATCTCTAACGCATTGAAATTTACACATCATGGGGAAGTGAAATTTTCCGCGAAAAAAGAAATTAGAGTGGATTCCGAATATGTGGTGTTTACCATTACTGATGACGGAATCGGCATGAGCGAGGAGCAGCAAAAAGTTTTGTTTCAGCCTTTTACCCAAGCGGATTCATCGACCACAAGAAAATTTGGAGGCACTGGGTTGGGTTTGGCGATTTGCAAACATTTATGCGATATGTTGGGAGGCTCAATTAGTGTATGTAGTCAGCCCGACAAAGGAACAGAGTTTATAGTGTGTTTGCCGTTGAAACTAGCAACAACAGAATCGGGTAGAAAATCAGGCTGGTTCAAAGTCGGCCCCAAAGTCGACCCTGCTGATATACGATTTACTACCAATGGTCGACCAAATATGCATCGCAAGAAAATTAGTAAGGTATTAGTGGTTGATGATGATGCTAACATTCGAGATTTAATGGAACGTTTTTTAACACGAGAAGGTTTTTATGCAATTACCGCAGCGAATGCTGAAGAAGGACTGGCGCTGGCGAAAACAGAACGCCCGGATTTAATTACTTTGGATGTCATGATGCCGGAAAAAGACGGCTGGTGGGTATTGAGTAAATTGAAATCAGATCCCTATTTAGACAAGATACCTGTTGTCATGTTGACTTTAGTAGAAGAGCGCGAACTGGGATTTGCGATGGGCGCAGATGACTACCTAGCTAAACCGGTTGATCGAAATAAATTGTCGGAAACCATTATTAAACATTTGCGTGAAAATTATCGCGGTACGATTTTATTATTAGAAAATGATGAGCCAACCCGAGCCATTCTAAATCATTTGCTAGCAAGTGAAGGTCTGAAAATTCACATTGTTACGAGTGGCGAAGAGGCACTGAATTGCCTTAAGGAAATGCCAGTGGATTTAATTATTAGTAGTTTAGTATTGCCCGATATGTCCGGTATGGAATTGATCGATAAGCTGAAGGCCGACACGGAGTTTTGTCGCATTCCGGTTATTGTGACCAGTTCAGGTGAGATTAATGATTCTCAGCGTACATTGTTGAAACAAAGCGTCGAGCGAGTGATGCAGAATAATAAAATGTCGGCAGAGGAATTTTTATTAAATGTGCATGAACTGATAAGTGCGCGTGTTAGAAACCACTAGCCCATGGTGTCGTCAACAGCTGTAGAATTGACAGAAACGTGACCGTTGGCGAGATCCAAATGAATATGCCGGTATTTGGGTTCACCAACATCTTCAGCAAAAATTCGAAAGCCATACTGTTTTAGCAAGTTGCGGGTAGCATCGGCATTGCGCAAGCCGATATCGGCATTGCCCTGATTATTAACCGTCGAAAACATTTTCCCGCCCCCGTATAAACCCACTCGATATTCTTTGGGCACGGTGTCTTTTTGCTTGATGTATTTAAGGAAGGTGTGAATGGCATTGTCAGCATAACGATTACTATCCGCCTTGGCTTCTTCAGATGCGTCATGGCTATTGGGTAATTGAATGTGGCACATTCCTCCCAGTTTTCTTTCCTTGTGCCATAAGGTCACTGCGATACACGATCCCAGCAAGGTTTTGAGCATGCGATAGCCATCGCCAAAATAAATATCACCTACCATGAGGTAGAGTGCATCACCTTCTTCTGGAGCAGATGGATTGACTTTTTGTACTTGTGCCATGGTTATTCGTTTGGTTTTCCCAGCTTATGTATCGGTTAAAATCAATTTGAGTTGAACGTAATTAATCTATATTTTTCTCAGGAAAAGCACACAGGTCTTCAATGACACATGCACCACAGCGGGGCTTTCGTGCAATACAAGTATAACGGCCATGCAATATCAACCAGTGATGCGCATCGAGCTTGTATTCATCGGCAACGTTTTTTAATAAGCCTTTTTCCACTTCGAGTGGCGTTTTTCCTGGGGCTAGCCCGGTGCGATTGGACACACGAAAAATATGGGTGTCAACTGCAATGGTGGCTTCACCAAATGCGGTGTTCAATACGACATTGGCAGTTTTACGTCCAACGCCGGGAAGTGCTTGCAAAGCTTCACGAGTACGAGGAACTTCACTGTGATGTTGTTCCACAAGTAGTTTGCAAGTTTTTAGCACATTTTCAGTTTTGGTATTAAAAAGCCCAATGGTTTTGATGTGCTTTTTTAAGCCGCGCTTGCCCAAGTCTAAAATTGCTTGAGGCGTATTGGCCACGGCAAACAATTTGTCAGTGGCCTTATTGACACTGATGTCGGTGGCTTGCGCTGATAGCATAACCGCAATTAACAGTTCAAAATCCGAAGTATAATTTAGTTCTGTTGTTGGTTTGGGGTTATGTTCTTTTAAACGTTGAAATAATAGTTTTCTTTTTATGGGGCTCATGTTGATTGTGTTTTTGCAGAAAGATTTAGCGTTGCGGTTTTCGCCGCGAATCGGCTATCAATAAATTTTTTTAAAGCGATTATTAAGCCCATACACAAGAACGCGCCGGGCGGTAATACGGCGAGTAGAAAGCCGCGATAGTCATCAATAATAACCAATGTACTATTGGCAAAACTAGGTCCAAACATCAAGTGGGCTTGACTAAACAGGGTGCCCTGCCCAATGATTTCGCGCATACTGCCTACGGTTAATAAGACGAGTGTGAAGCCAATGCCCTGCGCTGCGCCATCCACCAATGAGGCACCAACATTATTTTTTGCGGCGAAGCTTTCTGCGCGAGCAATAATAATGCAATTGGTGACGATGAGCGGAATAAATATTCCCAATACGTTATATAACTCGTGCCAAAATGCATTCATACTCAACTCGATAACCGTGACAAATGCAGCGATAATCATCACAAAAATTGGAATTCGCAACTCATCACGAACCGAATGACGAATCATGGAAACAGCAACGTTCGATCCGATTAAGACCAGTATGGTCGCCACACCTAAACCTAAAGCATTTATAAATGTACCCGAGACGGCGAGCAGTGGGCACAAACCAAGCAGTTGTACGATACCTGGGTTGTTATGCCATAAACCATCATTAATCACTTGCTTATAAGAGGTGCTCATATTTAGTCCTTTAGCGTTTGGCTGGGTAAACTAAAAACTTGAGTTTGATGTTGCTGGAAATAAACCAGGGTGTGTTTTATTTTTTCAACAATCGCGCGCGGAGTAATGGTCGCGCCGGTTAGCTGGTCGAATACACCACCATCTTTTTTTACACGCCACTGTTTTTCTGTGGGTGAAAATAGGGATTGGCCATTGAATTGAGTAATCCAATGACTGCGTTGAATTTCAATGCCATCACCCAAGCCCGGTGTTTCTCGGTGTTTAACAACGCGAACACCGCCTAGTGTGCCATCAATATTGATGGCGACTAATAGTTGAATCGCTCCGTTATATCCCTGCCCTGTGGTGACATGAAATATTGCAGCAACAGCCTGTGAGTTTTTGCGTGCACGATAAATGGTGAACGCTTGTTGGTGATAGCTTAAAGTGTTATCGCTTAATTTAATTTTGTCGGTATACAAATCATTATCAATAGCTGAGGCGGGAACTAGCTGATACAAGGTGTTTAGCAAAAATAGTTTTTCATTCTCAGCAATCGTGGCTTTAGTGTTGTCATAAGTGAAAGCCAGAATAAAGCTCGCGCCTAATGCAAAAACTGCTAGAATCGCGCCGCCAATGATCATATTTTGTTGAGTTGATGCACCGCTCATGGAGTTTGTGCGCCTGGTCGGGTGTAGTAATCAATCGTAGGCGCACACATATTCATAATCAACACTGCAAAAGCAATCGCGTCAGGATAGCCGCCCCAATTGCGTATAATAAAGATTAAAACGCCGATACAGCTACCGTATATGATTTTGCCGCGTAAGGTCGAACATGCGCTAACAGGATCTGTGGCTATAAAAAACGCACCCAATAGGGTCGCACCGCTGAATAAATGAAACAAGGGAGATGCATAGTTATTATTGTCCCAAGCATAAAATACGAGACTAATAAGAACCAAGCTGATTAATAGGCTGAGCGGAATATGCCAACTCATGATTTTTTTATAAACAAGCCAAACACCACCAAGGGCAAAAGCCAAGCCTATCCACTCAAAGCCATAGGCGCCAAGGCCGGAATACAAATTAGTATCGGTGAAAATTGTACTAGCGGGTTGTTCCAGGCCTATTTGGGTTTTAAAGTGATCCAGTGGTGTTGCCTGGCTAATAGTATCGCTGCTTTTACTTTCTGTAAAAATCAAACCTAAGTATTCGCTGAGACTCAAACTTGTGCTATTGGCTTGAATATTAAACCAACCTGTAATTTCTTTTGGGAAAGAAATAATTAACATGGCATAACCAGCCATGGCAGGATTGAAAATATTATAGCCAAGACCGCCGTATAAATGTTTAACAAATACTATCGCAAAGCTTGTGCCTAAAACAATAATCCACCAAGGCGAACTGGGCGGAATAGATAAGGCAAGAAGAATCGCTGTTAAAACAGCACTGCCATCGCTTATGAATGGCCAAACAGGTTTTTTTCTGGCGAGTAATATTAGTGTTTCGCAGGTGATGGCGGTGAGTATACCTAAAAGCATTTGAATTAATAAACCGCTACCAAAAAAATAAATATAAACGGCTATGCCAGGTGATAAGGCGGCTATGACCGTAAACATGACTTGGCTGATGCTGTTATTTGCATGAAAATGTGGTGAGCTTGGAGTGTGCAAGTTCATCATGAAGACGAGTCCTCGTCGTTAACTTTTTTGCGTCGTGCATCGGCTTCTTCGATTTGTTTTTTTTGCGCTACTGTTAAATTGTCAGTGTTTTTTGCCTGAATATTTTGTTGTGCTTTTTTCTGTTTGACGCGTTCCATGGCGGCTATAATGGCGGCTTTTTTTGGGTCGGGTTTGGTTTTTTCACCCTTGGGATCGGTATCTTTTTTGCCAAGCGCTGCCTTTTTCTGTCGATGACGCTCTTCACGTTCCTTTTTCTCACGTTCAATCCGCTCCAATCGAAACTCATGGCGTTCCCGTGCATGATCAGATTTTTCTGTTTCTCGTTCCTGTTCCCAGATTTGCGCTTTTGCATACCGGTAATATTGTACGAGCGGGATATAGCTAGGGCATACATAATCGCAACAGCCACATTCGATGCAATCAAACAGTTGATAGTCCTGGCTTAATTGCCACTGTGCAGATTTTGTGTACCAATACAGCTGTTGTGGTAATAATTCTGCTGGGCAAACATCTGCGCACTGGCCGCAGCGTATACATGGCATGGTATAGCCGTGTTGTTTTAGTTCTGCTGTTAAGCCCTTATCGACGATGACACAATTACAAGTCTTAATAATTGGAATGTCGCTGCTATGCATAGCAAAACCCATCATCGGGCCTCCCATAATAATGCGTTTAATTTTGTTTTGCGGCGAGTCATCGCTTTGTTCAATTAAAGATTGCATGCTCGTGCCCAACAAAACTTCATAATTTGTAGGTCGAGACACATCACCCGTAAGCGTTACAATGCGACTAATGAGAGGTTCGTCGCGAAAAATTGCAGCATAAATGGCAGCCGCTGTAGCGACATTTTGCACTACCACGCCGATGTGTATCGGTAATCCATGTGAAGGTACTTGTCTACCCGTGATCGTATGTATAAGCTGTTTTTCACCGCCAGCAGGGTATATTGTTGGTATTGCGGTCACCTGAATGCACGACTGATCAACAGTCTCAAGTGCTTTATTAAGTGCTGTGATCGCTTTTGCTTTATTGTCTTCTACAGCAATAACACAATGTTTCGCCTGTAATGCATACCTCAAAATAAACAAACCTTGGATCACTTCATCTGCACGTTCTTGTAATAAACGGTCATCACAAGTAATAAAGGGTTCGCACTCAGCAGCGTTTAAAATCAATGTGTCAATATGCCCACTGGGGCCTGGATTCATTTTTATAAAACTTGGGAAACCGGCACCACCTAAACCGACGATGCCTGCTTCACGAATTAGATTTCGAACTTTGCTTGGATCGAGTTGCCGATAATCTTCAGCAATTGGTTTACGCTCACGCCATTGGTCTTTGCCATCGCTTTGCAACACAATACATTGTGCCGGTAAACCCGAGGGATGTGGAATAGCTCTCGGTTCAATCGCAATAATCTGGCCTGAGGTAGGGGCATGTAGATTAACCGACACATAATCTTCAGCGATTGCTATTGTCTGACCTTTTAATACGTGGTCGCCAATATGCACTATAGGCACCGATGGACTACCAATATGTTGGCTTAAGGGCAGAACCAATTGGCTTGCAATTGGTGCTTGTTGAATTGTTGTATTGCAACTAATGTCCTTGTATTGTGGAATATGCACACCACCAATGAACTTGAATAATTGTTTAATCATGGGATGCAGACTCCAACAGATTATTTGTTTTAGTCGCTTCGCTAATTTGAGGGGCCGGCCAGGCCCAAGTGTTCCAATGTTGTTGTATTGGTTTTATATGTATGCATTCAACCGGACACGGGGGAATGCATAAATCACAACCCGTGCATTCAGATTCAATCACTGTATGCATTTGTTTGGCGGCCCCCAAAATGGCATCAACTGGGCAGGCTTGAATGCATAGCGTACAGCCTATGCAATTTTCCTCGTCAATATAAACCACGGTTTTACCCTGTTCTTCGCCGTTTTCGGGGTTTAACGGTTTTGGATCTCGGTTGAGTAAATCTGCGAGTGCATGAATCGTGGCTTCACCGCCGGGTGGGCATTGGTTGATGTCGGCCTCTTCATTTACGATCGCCGTTGCATAAGGCCGACAACCTGGGAATCCGCACTGTCCACATTGGGTTTGAGGAAGTAATTTATCGACTTTCTCGACTAGTGGATCACCTTCGACTTTAAAACGGACAGCAGCATAGCCTAATAATAAGCCAAAGATTCCTGCTAACACACTCAAGACAATTACTGCTGTTAACATGGTATTAGCCCTTGACCAAACCGGCGAAGCCCATAAATGCCATGGACATCAGTCCAGCGGTTATCATCGCGATGGCAGGCCCCTGAAAACTGGCAGGTACATCGGCGGCGGCAATGCGCTCGCGCATGGCCGCAAATAAAATTAATACCAAAGAGAAGCCGACCGCGGCACCAAAACCGTAAAGTGTCGATTCGATAAAACCAAAATCCTGCTGCACGTTGAGTAAGGCGACGCCAAGTACGGCACAATTTGTTGTAATTAGCGGTAAGAAAATTCCCAAGACTTGATAGAGTAACGGACTGGTTTTTTGTACTACCATTTCCGTGAATTGCACTACAGCAGCAATGACTAAAATGAAAGCGATGGTGCTGAGGTATTCTAGTTCAAAAGGTTTGAGCAAATAAGTGTTAACCAAATAACTGCAAATTGAAGACAGGGTAAGTACAAATGTTGTCGCCAAAGCCATGCCGGTTGCAGTTTCGAGTTTACGGGATACGCCCATAAATGGGCACAAGCCAAGAAACTTGACCAGCACAAAATTATTGACCAGAACAGTACTAATTAAAATGAGCAGATATTCAGTCATGTTTATTTAATTCGCATTCCTGCTTGCGCGCCTTCATCAGGCGACAAAATCCACAAGTCTTTACCACCTGGCCCGGCCGCTAAAACCATGCCTTCTGACATACCGAAGCGCATTTTCCGCGGCGCTAGATTAGCAACCATGACAGTATAACGACCGACTAGTTCTTCTGGAGCGTAGGCGGACTTTATACCTGCAAAAACCTGACGAGTTTCGTTGCCAATATCTAATTGCAGTTTCAAAAGTTTATCTGCTCCTTCGACATGATCTGCAGCTATGATTTTTGCTATGCGTAAATCGACTTTCATAAAATCATCAAAATTTATGGTCTCAGCTATTGGGCTAGCACTTTGCATTATCTCGGTCTGGCTGCTTGTGGCTTGTGCTGCAGCATTTTCATCTTTGCTTTGTTGCATCATGGCTTCAACTTTTTCTTTTTCAACACGCGTCATCAAGGGTTTATAGGCTTGGATTTCATGATCAATCAAGTTGTTTTGCAGCGAATCCCACTGTACATCGGAAGTATTCAAAAACGCTTCGGCTTGTGCGGTGGTCTTTGGCAGTACCGGTTTTAAATAAAGCATCAGTATACGAAACAAATTGATTCCTGTTGAGCAAATCTGATGCAATAGTTGTTCTTGGCCATCTTGCTTGGCGATGACCCATGGTTGTTGCTCGTCAATATATTGGTTAGCCAGATCCGCTAAGCCCATAATATCGCGCATGGCTCGGTTGAATTCACGGTTTTCATAGTTTTGTGCAATACTGGCTTGTGCATCGATCAGCTGTTGCAACAATTCTGGTTTGTCGAGTGTTGCCGCTAAGCGATTATCAAAACGTTTTTTAATAAAGCCGGCACATCGACTGGCGATATTGACCACTTTGCCCACCAAGTCGGCATTTACCCGCTGCGTGAAATCATCAAAGCTCAAATCAATATCGTCAATGCGCGGGCTTAGTCGGGTTGCAAAATAATAGCGTAAATGTTCGGCGTTCAAGTGTTCAAGATAAGTTCGAGCTTTAATAAAAGTGCCGCGCGATTTCGACATTTTCTGGCCGTCGATCGTTAAAAAACCATGCACATGTATAGCGTTAGGTTTGCGAAAGTCAGCACCTTGTAACATTGCCGGCCAAAACAACGCGTGGAAGTTAATGATGTCTTTACCAATAAAATGATAAACCTCATTTTCACTTGAGGCTTTCCAGTATTCATCAAAATCCAAATTACTTTTACTACATAGGTTTTTGAAACTGGACAAATAACCGATGGGTGCATCCATCCACACGTAAAAATATTTGTCGTTTACACCTGGAATTTGAAAACCAAAATAAGGTGCGTCACGGGAAATATTCCAATCAGCCAAGCCTTCTTCAAACCATTCTCTGAGTTTATTGCTAACTTCTTTCGGTACACTGCCTTGTGTTAACCAAGATTGTAAATCCTCAGCAAAGTCACTTAAGCGGAAAAATAAATGTTCTGAGTCGCGTTGTTCTGGTGTCGCACCGGAAATTGCCGATACCGGATTTTTTAATTCGGTTGGTGTGTAGGTTGCGCCACAAGCTTCACAATTATCGCCGTATTGGTCAACCGCGCCACAACGCGGGCATTCACCTTTGACATAACGATCAGGTAAAAACATTTTCTTTAGCGGATCGTAAGCCTGTTTGATGGTGCGCGAAACAATATGCCCCGCTGCTTGTAAACGTTGATAAATAAGATTGGCAAGTTCCTGATTCTCGGGCGAGTGCGTGCTGTAGTAATTGTCAAAACCAATGGCAAAATCTGCAAAGTCGGCTTGGTGATCGGCTTGAACTTGTTTAATTAATGTTTCTGGGCTGATGCCAAGCTTTTCGGCGTGCAACATGATCGGTGTGCCATGGGCATCATCAGCGCAGACGTAATAACATTCGTGCTGTTGCATTTTTAAAAAACGTGACCATATATCAGTTTGGATGACTTCAAGTAAATGCCCCATATGTAGTGGGCCATTGGCGTAAGGAAGTGCGCTGGTAATTAAAATTTTACGTTTTGTTTGCATAAGTCAAAAATGCCTTTTAGAACAGCTGGATTGTTATCAAAACCGCTAAGTATATCAGAGCAAAAGGTAATAATATCAGTTTCTAAGACTATTTTAGTGTACACTAATATGCTAGTTTCAATGTCGAACAATTGACTATGCGGAAACCAGGTAATTAAAGAGGAGAATGATCATGTCAGCGGTTTCACAATTACAAGTAGAAACGCAACTCAAGGAATACGTCGACCCTTATCTAGAGAAAGATTTAATCAGCGCAGGCGTTATCAAAAACATCGATGTGAATGGTGATGCGGTCAAAGTCGACGTCTTATTAGGATTTGCTTCCAACGGATACGCGCAATCCTTACGTGAGTCTATTAGTGAAAAAGTTAAAGCTATCCAGGGTGTTAGCTCGGTTGATGTAAATATTAGCCAAAAAATTGTAAGCCATTCTGTTCAACAAGGGGTTAAACCTTTACCTAACATCAAAAATGTAATCGCTGTGGCATCAGGTAAAGGAGGTGTAGGTAAATCCACCACGTCTGTTAACTTGGGTTTGGCATTGGCAGCCGAAGGTGCCAGTGTCGGCATTTTAGATGGTGATATTTATGGTCCGAGTATGCCGCGTTTAATGGGTTTATCCGGCCAGCCTGATTCCAAAGATGGTAAATCTATGGAGCCTATGGAAAATTATGGTGTTCAAGCCATGTCTATTGGTTTTCTTATCGAAGAAGAAACTCCAATGATTTGGCGTGGCCCTATGGTGACTCAAGCTTTGGAGCAGTTGCTCACGGAAACAAATTGGCGTGAATTGGATTATTTAATCATCGATTTACCGCCAGGCACGGGTGACATCCAACTCACCTTGGCGCAAAAAGTCCCAGTTAGTGGCGCGGTTATTGTTACCACCCCTCAAGACATAGCCTTGCTTGATGCACGCAAGGGTTTAAAAATGTTTGAGAAGGTGAACGTACCAGTGCTAGGGATTGTTGAGAACATGAGCACTCATATTTGTAGTCAATGCGGTCACGAAGAACATATTTTTGGTTCCGGTGGTGGCGCCAAAATGGCAAGTGATTACAATGTTGATTTATTAGGTAGTTTGCCGCTCGATATTCAAATTCGTGAGCAAGGGGATAACGGCAAACCTACGGTTGCTGCCGACCCCGATGGCGCTATTAGTCAGGCTTACCGTGAGATTGCACGTAAAGTCGGCGCAAAATTATCTTTACAGGCCAAAGACTATAGCGCTAAATTCCCGAATATAGTCATTGAAAATAGCTAATAGGATCGGGAAATGAGTATTAAATCTGACCACTGGATTCGTCGTATGGCACGTGATCACGGTATGATAGAGCCTTTTGAAGCGGGTCAGGTTAAAGAGGGTAAAACTGGGCGTATCGTTTCTTACGGTACGTCTAGTTATGGATACGACGTTCGCTGTGCCGACGAATTTAAAATATTCACTAATATTAATTCGGCCATTGTTGACCCTAAGCAATTCGATGCCAATAGCTTTGTCGATGTGAAATCAGATGTGTGCATTATTCCACCGAATTCGTTCGCTTTGGCAAGAACAGTGGAATATTTCCGCATACCTCGTAGTGTTTTAACCGTGTGCTTGGGTAAATCAACTTATGCTCGTTGTGGCATAATCGTCAATGTCACACCATTGGAACCTGAGTGGGAAGGTCATGTAACTTTGGAGTTTTCAAATACCACGCCTTTACCAGCAAAAATATATGCGAACGAAGGCGTAGCTCAGATGTTGTTTTTTGAATCTGATGAAGTTTGCGACACGTCTTATGCAGATCGTGCAGGTAAGTACCAGGGGCAGCGCGGAGTTACTCTGCCACGCACCTAGAACTTGCTTGAAAATACTAAGTCTAATGAATATATAGAATTTAAACGGATCAGATTTTGCTGATTTAGACTGTGGTCAAAACCACGAATGTGATCCAGTTCACACTTTTTGTGTGAAAAGTTTTAGCCTTTAGTTTCATTTGGTTATGTTAGTTTAGAAGTAACTTAAAAGGCATATCAGGGGCTTAACTGATAAAACCTGTTTATCAAGCTGTCGGTAAAGAGCGCCGATATAGAGTCGAAGCGGCTATGCCAGCCGGAATGAGGAGGAGTGCTATGGGTTTTACCATCGATCTCGTCAACGGGGACATTGTTGAGGAAAATATCCGCTACGATAAACCGAAAGAGCGCACTGGCAATAACTGTGCTCTCCCAGAATACGCCGAACTGCATTTAAATGTGCAAATCGTCGAGCCCCATCCAAAGGAACGTAAACCGCTTTTACCAGAATCAGTCATTGACTGTTCAGTGGATGAATTTCTGGAACGCATGGATGACTGCTAATATTTAATTGCTCCGAATACCCATGCCCTCATGGCTGCCATCCATGAGGGCTTTTTTTGGTCTAGGCTTTTTTCGTCGAAGCACCAATAGCGCGATAAATTGGACACCAGCTTACAAATCCTGTAGCGACTAAAATTACGCCGATCCAACCCCAGGGTGTTTGCGGTCCGACAAAAACCAGCGCTATTAAACCTAAGCCTAATACAATACGAAAAACTCTATCAATCATGCCGACGTTTGCTTTCATAATCACTCCTTCAAGTGCTTGTCCTTGGTTTCTGGAGCGGGAAAGCATTGGTCCAAACCAGCATCCAGATTTGCATATTGTAGTTCAATCGCCAAAACTTGCTTGATTTTGTTGTTGCGTATGCGTCTTGATTCGCCTAGGTAACTCAGCATGGCAGGGCTCATGCTAGTTTGAGCCGTTTGCCAATCCACTACTTTTGGCGTTGGTAAGCCAGCACGTTTTGCGACTTGAGTAAAATAATCACTCATGGTGCTGGGCTGATCGTCGGCGATATTAAAAATTTGCTCTCCGGTGCTTACCTGCATGGCGCGTACACAAATATTGGCCAAATCATCTGCGTGTATGCGGTTACTCGGCAAGGCATCTTCTTGTCTAAGTACGCTTAGTCCTTTTTTAAGACGATCGATAGGCAGCATATTGTGCGCATAGATACCGGAAACACGTAAAATGCTTAGAGCGCAATTATGCACTCCTGCCCAATGTCGCCACTGTTGTTCGGCAGATACCCTTCGCCTGGAGCGGTCGTTACTAGGTTTTAGTGGTTCGTTTTCGTCGATCCAGCGACCAGAGCAATCTCCGTAGACACCTGTTGTACTGATATATACACATTTTTTCAATTGCTTGAGAGGCTCAAGTTTTGTGAGAAATTTCTGCAAACGTTGATCATGCTCGCCCTGGGTTTGTGGTGGAGCAAAATAAAATATTGCTTTTGTATGTGAAAAATTTCTTAAATCATAAGTGCTTGAATCAAGGTCTAATGAAAAGTGATTACAGTGCTCGGGCCAACCTGCGGGAACGGTATCGCCGCGGCTAGTGCCGGTTACTTTATAGTCGCGTTTGCATAGTAAAGTTGCCACGCGTTTTCCAATTTGACCACAGCCAATAATTAGTACATGCTCTTGCACCCGATTGCTCCAAATAGATCAAAAGATTCTAATTTTAGCTGAAAAACCAATAGAAACAGAATGAGTAAATGATATGAGTTACAAAGTGAAAATAATGCCCAGCGGTCATGTGTTTGAAGTGGAAACCGAAGAGACGGTTTTAGACGCAGGGTTGCGCCAAGGAATTACATTGGCTTATGGTTGTCGTGGTGGCGCATGTGGTGCCTGTAAAGCGAAAGTTTTGGCGGGAGAAGTTGACTATGATGGGCGTGAGCCGATTGCCTTAGGCAGCTTTGAAAAAGAGCAGAATATGGCACTTTTTTGCATTGCTAAGGCTAAATCAGACTTAGTGATTCAAGGGCAAGAAATCGAACTTACATCAGAGCTTGAGAAAAAAATCCTTCCATGTCGTGTGGAAAAAATGGAAAAACTCGCCAGTGATGTCATGGGGATTTGGCTGAAAATCCCTAGTACTCAACGTCTGGCATTTTTTGCAGGACAGTATATCGACATACTTCTATCCGATGGACGTCGTCGTAGTTTTTCCCTGGCCAATGCGCCCCATGACGATGAGTTGCTCGAATTGCATATTCGTTATATTGATGGTGGTGAGTTTACCCATCAAGTGTTTGGCGGCATGAAAGAAAAAACCATGTTGCGATTCGAAGGCCCGCTCGGACAATTTACTATTCGTGAAAATTCTACTCGCGATATGATTTTTATGGCCGGTGGAACCGGATTTGCGCCAATCAAAGGAATGATTGATCACTTATTCTCAGAAAAATGCCAACGAAAAATGACTTTATATTGGGGCGTACGTCATGAAGACTCGTTATATATGCAGGATTTAATTAGCCAATGGCAAGCGGATCACGAGAATTTTACTTATGTTCCTGTGTTATCAGAACCACTTCCAGAGAGTGGATGGCAAGGGCGGACAGGTTTGGTGCATCAAGCGATTCTTGACGATTATCCTGATCTAAGTGATTACGATGTTTATGCGGGTGGTTCACCATTAATGGTTGAAGCGGGTTTTGAAGCCTTTAGTCAACAAGGATTGAGCGGTGAACACTATTTCTCAGATGCATTTACTTTTGCAAATGATAAGAAAAAAAGCGAATGAGCTACCTTTCTTTTCGTTAGTTAAACCTTAGGTTCATTTCTGGGTAATGATATCCATTTCAATTACTGGTGATTGAAATGATTATCATGCACTTGATGCTACATGTTTTTACAATTGTTGTCTTTTTCCTTCCTGGTTTTATTTGGTATTAGCTAATAAAAAAGCCCTCTTTGCCGTTATTTTAACAGTTACAATCTGTCGCTCAAGCGTTTGTGATTGATTTACCAACTTAAAATAAATAGCCAATATACTGGTGCTGATAAAAATGATGCTCCATCAAGTACGGATTTCCTTAAACAAACTGCGAAAAAAATCATTGAAGCATACGCTAGCCTTGTGGATGTTAATGCTGGTTTTTGTGCCGCTGGCAATAGTGACTTGGCTGGATTATCAGGTTGCAGTCGACGGGATATTAAAAGCAAACAGCAAAAAACTCGAACAAGGTGCGCGTTTAAAAAGTGGTTTTGTGCAAAATTGGTTTGATGATCGAATTGCGGAAACTGTAGCTCAGGGAGAAAACCAGCATGTGATTCGTTTGTTTACCGAATTGCGTAAGTTGTATGAGAAAGAAAAACTCGATCTTGTTTCGTTTGTGAAATCGATGTCCTATAAAAATTTGGTATCCGGTCATCGAAATCTGAATGAATTTCAGCGGCGTGTTGATTATGTATATGATGTTATTTTAATTGATACACAAGGCAATATATTCTATACGGTTGCAGGTGAAAATAATCTCGGCACTAATATAATCAATGGTCAATTCTCCAATACCTTGTTTGCCAAAACCGTGCAATCGAGTTTGCACACTGAAGTGTTATTGTTTTCAGACGTCGAATACTTTACACCTTCTAATAATCAATTGTTTGGGTTTTTTGTTACGCCAATGTTTGATATTGAGTATCGTCGCATTGGTTCACTGGCAGTGCAAGTTCGAATGGATAAAATTAGTGAATTAATGCAGCGGGAAATCTACGATGATTCGTTAGTGCATTATTTGGTGGGTAGTGATGGCAAATTACGAACGGTAATAACCAATTTTCCAGATGCAAAAATATTAAAAAAAACTATTGAAACTGACAATTTTTCTCTTTGGCTCGATGAGCATGGCTCAAGCGGTAATCGCCCTGATGATGAACGAGAGCGTGTATATGTTTACAATGGGCCACGCGGCAATGCAGTATACGGCATTCATCAAACTATTGTCTTGCCCGGTCAAAAGTGGGTTCTTTTTAGTGAGATTGATTATGATGAAGTTGTGTCATCAATTGCAGGACTAAAAGCGACCTATTTCTATATCCTATTTGCGACCGGCTTGTTAGTAATTTTGGTAGCGTATGCCTTAGCCAAAAAGCTAGCAAGACCTTTGAATGAGTTGGATAAAGCAAGTCAATCTGTTGCTGATGGTAATAATGTTGAAGTGGCTATTAAAACGCCTTATTTCGAGGCTGAAAATTTATTAGCATCCTTTAATCGTATGGTGGCTTCGCGGGACGCAAAGGAAAAAGAATTAAACGCAAGTAAACTCGCGATAGAAAACGCACTATCTGAACTAAAAAAATTAAAATTTGCGTTGGATCAGCACTCAATTGTTGCGGTTACAGATGTTAGAGGCTCAATCACTTTTGTTAATGACAAATTTTGTGAAATTAGTGGGTATGCGCGGGAAGAGTTAATCGGTCAAAATCATCGACTATTGAATTCGGGTGTCCACGATAGGTCATTTTTTCGTGACATGTATAAGGCCATTGCTAATGGGAAAGTTTGGCAAGGTGAAATATGTAATCAAGCAAAAAATGGCGGTATTTATTGGGTGGCAACCACTGTTGTGCCTTTCCTTGGTCAAACCGGTAAGCCAGAAAGTTATATCGCTATTCGAACAGATATAAGTGCACGTAAACAAATTGAAGCAATATTGCTTGAAAATGAAAAATATATCAACGCAATACTAAATACTGTTTCGGATGTTATTCTCAGTGTTGACGAGCAAGGGGTGATTGAAACGGTCAATCAATCGGTGGAGAATGTGTTCGGTTATTCAATTGAGGAAATAGAAGGAAAAAATATAAGAATCCTTTTATCAATGAGTGTTGATCGACTTTACCAAGAGTACAAAAAGCAAATACAGCGGCAGTTTGAAGATTTTGACAACACGATGAAAGTTTCTTCAGACAAAATAGATCTTGATGCTATACGCAAAGATGGCAGCAGAATTCCAATTGCATTATCAATGAGCACCATTGTCGTTCAAGACAAACTGATGTTTGTGGCTATGATTAGTGACATCAGTTTTCGTAAACAAACTGAACGGCAGCTTTTAGAAGCAAAGAATGCTGCCGAAATAGCAACTCGTCAAAAATCTGATTTTCTGGCCAATATGAGTCATGAAATACGTACGCCAATGAATGGTATTATTGGTATGACTGGTTTGCTATTAGAAACTTCCTTAGAACCAAAACAGAGGAATTATGTTGAAGCGACAATGACATCTGCTGATGCGCTTTTGACAATTATTAATGATATTCTCGACTTTTCAAAAATTGAGGCCGGAAAACTGGAACTAGAAGAAGTTCCGTTCGATTTGCAGCTGCTGTTTGAAGATGTGGTGGAGATGATGGCCTTAAAGTGTTACGGACGTAATGTTGAAATGCTTTTGCGTTATCGACCAAGCAGTGCACGCTATGTGGTTGGAGACCCGGGACGGGTACGGCAGATATTGCTGAACCTGCTCAGTAATGCGATTAAATTTACCGAAGCAGGTTATATTTTGACTACGGTTGAATCTGTTGACTTATCTGCTGATTCGGTGGATTGTAGAGTAAGTGTAGAGGATACTGGTGTTGGAATTGCTTTTGAAAAACAAGCTCACATTTTTAATAAATTTGACCAGGAAGATAGCTCAACTACACGAAAATATGGTGGTACTGGTTTAGGTTTGGCTATAAGTAAACAGCTATGTGAGTTAATGGGCGGTGAAATCAATGTGTCCAGTGCTAAAGGTCGAGGAGCAACGTTTACATTTTCGATCAATGTCCGAGAGGCCGATGAGCTACTTTTCCAATCAACACAAATGATTGATACGACAGTGTTACAGAACCAACGTGTACTCGTAGTTGATGATGTTGAAGTTGCTAGGATCTTGTTGGCCGAGCAGTTACAAGCAATCGGTTTACAAGTCACAACCGCGGCTTCTGGTAAGTTGGCGTTAGAAGCACTACAAGAAAATCTGCGTGCAGGGGAGGATTTTGACTTCATATTTATCGATTGTTATATGCCTGAAATGAAGGGACGTGAATTAGTCGAAGCAATGCGTGGTATGAACACAAAATCTAAAGCGGCGATTATTTTTGTGAGCTCATCGCCAAGTGAAGATCAGAGTGAGTTGCTAAAAGACCTAGGGGTCAATGCGTTTCTTAGTAAACCCTTGCACTCGACAGAAATTGCTCAAATATTGTTGCTAACTCGCGAGGCCAAACAAAATATAAAACAAACAGAAATTATTACACGGCATACGATTCAACGAGTACGCAGTGGTGTTCAGCATGCACATAAATTTGAAAAAACTCAAATTCTGTTAACTGAGGATAATTCGATTAATGTTATGGTTGCGACGGAGATGTTAGAGGGCTTGGGTTGTGCTGTTACCCCGGCGGGCAATGGTATCGAAGCACTGGCATTAGTTTCTTCAAGAAAATTTGATCTAATTCTCATGGACTGCCAAATGCCAGAAATGGATGGTTTTGCGGCGACCCAACAAATTCGGGCTAAAGAAATTAGTAATCAAGCTGTACGTACGCCTATTATTGCGCTCACCGCAAATGCATTGAAAACTGATAGAGACAAATGCATTCAATCCGGAATGGACGATTACTTATCCAAGCCAGTTACACAAAAAACTCTGGGTGAGATGTTATTAAAATGGTTGCCTAATAAACTAGTAGAAGGCAATTTGCATGCTGCGGCAGAAACCCCTTTATCAGCGACGGAAAATGAAGCTTTTCGGGTGAATAAAAATAGCATGGATGGTGTGCTTAACATTGCGGTGTTTATGCAGCTAAAAAAAATGTTTGCCAACAAATTTCAAGCAGCTTTGGATCAGCATTTGGTAAATGTTGCAGAGAATATCCAAAAACTTAGCTTAGCTATTCAAGAAAATGATTTCTCCACAGCCGGACGTTTGGCTCATTCTATCAAAGGATCTTGTGCACAATTTGGATCTCAAAAAATGGGAACTTTGGCGATGCATATCGAGCAATTCATACTAGCAGAAAGCTATTCGCCATTGCTGGATCTGTTGACTGAACTTGAATCGGTACACCATCAGGCTACAATCCTAATGAGTCAATTATCGTCTCAAGGCGACGATGATGGCTTGCCATCCAAAGTGGGTTGATTCGCTGATCATTCACCTAAAATGGGATAGCTATAAACCATAGCTGAACTTTATCTGTAGAATTTGTTGAAAAAAACTATTTCGGAATTGAGAATTGACGCTAGATGCAACAGGTGTTGTTATCCGCAGGTCAAGGGTGCCTGAATTTAGGAAAGATAATCGCAAAGAAGCTAGAAACATTGCGCTCCTATCATTATTGTTTAACAAGAGCTGTAGAAAGACTGTTTGATCTGTTGAAAGAGAATTATAGGTAAAATTTAGGCTGGAGTATGTCTTCGAAAATAAGTAGTCATCATTAAATTGCAATAACTGATACTTAAATGCATCTGATTCACGAGCTAACTCGAAAACTCGATTTGTCTGTGACGCGCTAAAGCCGTTTTTATGATAAATCAGTTGAAAACCAAGCTGCAATTGTTCGCCTAAAAGCCATTTAAAGCCTAGTAAGCTATTCAGTAGAGGTGCGTTGGAGGAGGTTTTGCCAGTGTTTAACAATGCGGGTTGTGTATCCTGTGCGTCACTAAATATGACTGCCGGAGTTCCCAAATCCAGTTCGGCATCACAAAAGTATATTAATGCTGGATGGTTTGATGAGCTATAGGATGCACTTAGTGCGGATCTTGTTTGATTTGCAGGACCGCTAATCAAAAAGTTTGACCATTTTAAATCTAGGCCGGAAGTAAAGTGGCTGAATATAAAATTAGTAATAGGTGACTGGTTGGGGTTACTTAACTCAATGGAATGCCTCATGTCAAATGCTGGTAAAAAGTAAATTTGCAATGAGCTTGAATCATAAAAACCAGCAAACGATATCCCGACAAAACCTTCATCTATGCGTCGATTGAAAGGTCGGTAAGGGTCGGATATGCCATAGTCAAACTGAGAGCCGAATTGTATTCGTTTAAGTTTACCTATTTTTAGTTCGCTATTTAGTTGATTCCTTGATGCGAACAAATAATTAACATCAACTAACGTTCGAGGCGATCGTTGCTCTGATCCAATTTGTCGCTGAATATAAATGTCAAAATTGCCATCCAGGGCAATTGTTGGATCGATTTCAGTCAAGGTGCCTATATTGGTGCCAATATAGTAATTACGTAGTAAAACGCTATCCCGCTTAATAGATAAGCCATTTCGATTATTGCTATCGAAGCTTGAATACTCGCCAGTAATTGAAATAGGTAGATTGTCGGGAAGCTGAAATGCATACAAATTGCCACTAATGTGCAGTAGAAAGATTAGTAGCTGCCAATTTTTCATGTGTTCAATTACCCAAAAATTTTTCTACTGCGTGTAATCGATGTGGTAAAAAAAACGCCGAATTTAATTTATTTTTCTGGATGGTATGTGTGTCGAGAAAAATAACTTCGCTAGTTTTTGTGCTATTCGCAATTTGCGAAGCGGTCACAAACAGTTGTCCATGATGTGATTCAAAATTAGTGTTGTTAACTTCGCCTAAAAGGGTGTTGCTTCGTGAGTAATTACGAATTCGAAGAATGATATTTCTCTGTGTATCAAACAACACTTCTTTTTTATATATGGCAACATTTTGAATGCCGGATTTTGCTTGAAAAACTATTTCAACTTGGTTTGGCGTCTTCGTTAACTGATAGGTTTGGTAGTCATAAAAACGCGTGACCGGTGGAGCAACAATGTCTCCATAAGATAAACTTCCAAAAAATGCCTTTCTGGGTGATACTCGAATGTAACGATTTGCCTTTGGGAAGTATTGAAACCAAGTATTGTCCTTCTGCAATATAACTTTTCCCCTGTCGATGGAAGGCGCAAGAAAAAGTGCAATTGCACTATCATTTAAAACTGCGATTTTTAACCGATACTGTTTTTTGATTTGTTCGTCGCTCTTTAATGTCATTTCGACCTCAGACACAAAACCAGATGCGGCTTCTTCTGATGCTTGAATAGTTTTCAAGTATTCATCGATAGGGAAAGCCAAG
>JAOUJM010000266.1 GCA_029883265.1 Gammaproteobacteria bacterium | reverse complement strand
ATCGCGCATCAACCGATTTAGTTAAAACAGTGCTTGAACCTGTGAAAGTGCTGGCTGATAAAACCTAAGCCCACTTCACAGGGTGTCAAGCCATTTCGAAAAAACGGGGCATCCCGTCGGAGGGTAACATCATGGATTTCATTACTTTAATTATAATCGCAGCAGTGGTATTACCAATTATTGGCAGCCTACTCTGGTTTGTCTTTTATGTGTGGTTGGCAAAAAAAGCTGTCGATGCGGCTCGTCAACAGTCCGCCTATTTCAATCAAAGCGGCATTTCTGGCCTTAACCCTATGGCAGGCATGGGTGGCATGGGTGGCATGGGTGGCATGGGTGGCATGGGTGGCATGGGTGGCATGGGTAATCAGGATTTTATGGTGTTACTCAATCAATTGGAAAACATGATGCGACAATATAATAGTGGTCAGTTAAGCGCCCAAGATATGGCTCGGATGAACCAGTTAATGTTTCAAACACAAAATCAATTCCAACAAATGGATCAATTATCGCAACAGCGTTACGATACCAAAGTCAGTGAAATGATGGGTTACGCTGCCAGCAATGGTCTTGATTGGCATCCTTGAACATCACTGCATTGACGCTTTAGGTTTAGTTAATCAAACGACTGGTGTTTAGCAAATTTGAGATTTTCATATTTTGTTCAATTTCAATGACAATGGTTTCCTTTAAATCAATGTCGTCATTGGCAATATAGGTTTCAAGGTTTTCACAAATTTGCAATACGGTCTGTATACCTAATCGGTCAGGGTTTTCTAGGGCAAGTGCCTGCAATGATTCATCGAGCTTTTGGCGGTAGCTTTGAATGCTCTGTACCCGCTGGGGCACGGGCAATTGGATAAACTCCGGCTTAAAGCTAATATGCAATTGGTGATTCAATGAATTATCTTCGGTGGAAACGGCAATAATCAAAGGGCCGTCTATATTCATAAGCTCATCCTCAATAGTCGGAAAAAACAAACACATCATAACTCAAAGCATGCAAACGACCCAACTGCTATTGTCAAATTTCACTTTGACCTAGACATTGATGGTTCTATACTGGCGCAAATCCTTAATGAGGGAATCATCATGCGAATAACAGCAATCCTAACAATCGTTTTTTTCAGTCTCTTAAGTCATTCTTCTTTCGCTGAAATAACAAGCCAAGAAATTCACTATCAAGCCGATGGCATCAAGCTTAAGGGGTTTTTGGCATTTGATAATAATCAAAAAGAACCACGTCCTGGCGTTATTGTTGTTCATGAATGGTGGGGGCATAATGATTACGCTCGCAAACGCGCACGCATGCTGGCCGAGTTGGGTTATGTGGCGTTCGCCTTGGATATGTATGGTGATGGCAAACAAGCGAATCATCCCAAACAAGCCAGCGCCTTTTCCGCAGCAATTAAAAAAGATTTAGCGACAGCTGAAAAACGTTTTATAGCTGCTTATGACATTTTGTCACAGCAAAAACAAACGGATAAAACTCAAATTGCAGCCATTGGTTATTGCTTTGGAGGTGGTATTGTTCTAGCCATGGCGCGCCGCGGAGTGGACTTGCAAGGCGTGGTTAGTTTCCATGGTAGCCCCAATGTCGGTGCACCCGCACAAAAAGGAAAAATCAAAGCCAATCTATTAGTCTTGAACGGTGGTGCCGATTCATTTGTCAAGGCTGAACAAAAAGAAGCCTTTAAAATGGAAATGGATGCCGTGGGTGCCGTCTATGAATGGATCGATTATGACAACGCTAAACACGCATTCACCAACCCTGATGCCAATACTTTCGGCAAAAAATTTAATATTCCGCTTGCTTATAATGCCACCGCTGATGGCATGTCGTGGATCAAGATGCAAGATTTTTTCAATGAAATATTTCACTAAGTTTCAAAAATAAATCGTTTTCATGTCTTTATTTTTGCGATTGCAAATTTGTTTTGCAGTCGTGTCCTAGGCAACTTATGATGTACTCGAGACCGCGAACTAGGATAGTTAGTGGTCTTGGTTTCATTCACAAATCAGTTCTAAGGAGAGGATTATGAGACATGTGAAGTATTTATTCTATTTTGTTAGCTTTGCCCTACTTTTTATTAGCCCCAATCTTCATGCTCAAAATGATGCTGCGGGCATTTCTCAACCCATGCCGGTTCCAGATGCCAGCTACTTTACCATACGACCCGATTTGCGCCGTTGTATATCGCCGATCTGTGGCGGTTGGTTTGTCAACAAGGTAAACCACAAAATCATGCGTTGTACCGATGGTTCGAAAAAACGGCAATGTTATGTTGCTACAGACAAAATTAATATCCCGGATTTAAGCGATGAACAAGTTCAAAATCTTCGTCAAGCCATGTACGAATCTCGGGTCTTAGTATTGGGTATTGTCGATTCTACGGTGGATTACGGACAGTTATTAATCAGTGATGCATGGATAGCCGCCACTAGCAGCGCACCCAAAGGTCGATTCGTCAACGTCAGCAGTAATGGCATTGTTTGCATTACCAGTCCTTGTCCCAGTTATGATGGTGAAATTTTGAACCGAAAACGCACTCAACTGTTGGCACAATACGACTTATCATTCGTGGGTGCTAGCGATGCACAAGTCGCAGAGGCGCATAAAACAATTGCTAAAGGTGAAAGTTTACCAATCGCTGGCAAGTTTGTTGAAGTGACAGGCTTGGGTGGCACGGCTGTAGGTATTGAAGCTTCACAGTTTTATTTAAAGGTTTCCGCAGATGCTACACCAAAACAATGCGCACCTACCGGTTGCTCCGGACAAATTTGTTCAGATAGCGAGGTTATTACCACTTGCGAATGGCGACCTGAATATGAATGCTATAGACGTGCACAATGCAGTCAACAATCAAATGGTGATTGTGGCTGGGTGATGGACGATGAATTACGTCGTTGTTTGGCTAATACGGCAGTGAACACTTTGTTACGACCAAGCAATCCATCAGGCATTTCTACCAGTCCATAGACGGACACCTCCTATCCGGGCAGACAATTATTTTTCTGCCCGGATATACCCAGCGTTTCCTTCCAGAGCAATTATGATAAAATCATTTCAGGTTTTGATTTCTTCGTGAGAATTTAGACGTGCAATCCTTAATCAAGCACAACACAAGAATACAATCTCGAAAAGAAGAGTATGCCAACGGAATCAGCCATGGCCTGGGTTTGATTGCCGCGATAGTCGCCACTCCCTTATTAATCATTAAATCCATCGAAAGTCATAGTGCGGGCTTCATCGTCGGCACCAGTATCTTTTGTGCAAGCATGATACTGCTTTATTTATCCTCAACCATTTACCATTTGCTCACACATGCAAAAACCAAAGGAATTTTTAATGTTATTGATCACAGTGCCATTTTTTTACTGATTGCAGGTACTTATACGCCTTTCACGCTTGGTGCACTTCACGGCGCATGGGGATGGTCTTTGTTCGGCGTTATTTGGGGTATTGCGGCTTTTGGCATCACATTGAAAATCGTACGCAAAAAGCCTTTTCCAATATTATCAACTACTCTGTATCTGCTCATGGGTTGGATCGTGGTTGTTGCAGTCAAACCTTTGTTTGCACTTTTACCCATAGAAGGCATTGCTTGGCTGGCGGGTGGTGGCGTCTTATATAGTCTAGGCGTGATTTTTTTTGTACTGGATGCGCGTCTGCATTATGCGCATTTCATTTGGCATTTATTTGTGCTTGCTGGAACCGTCTGCCATGCGCTTGCGATTTATTGGTATGCGGCATAAATTCATTGAACGTGGCTAACAACAACTGTTTTTTTATTACACATGGGAAACGAAATCCTATCGGCAAAACTGATGACTCCAAACTCAAGCATGAACGTTAGCCTATGCCCTTTTTTGTGCAAAATGAATTAGAAAAAAACAAATTAATGGAAGCTTATCGTGCTGGTCCTGCCTAGCAACAAAATGATTATATCAGTTGGCTAAAATCTGCCTAGCGCGAACAAGCAAAACTCAAACGTCTACATCAAATGCTAGAGGAATTGTGCCAAGAGCATATTTATATGAAAATGCCGTTTAAAACGAAGCCAATGTAACTGATTAAATAAAAAAATCAATAATATTTTTTAAACGATACGCGATTATGACCCGCTGTTTTTGCCACTTCCAAGGCTGAAAATGCAGTTGCGATTAATCCATGGATATTATGTTGCAAGGTTGGAATAATAGTCGCCACTCCCACGCTCATGGTTACTTGTTCAACTTGTCCACTATACAAGGTTTTCTGTGACTCAATCAGTGCACGCATTTTCTCAGCCACTTGCACTCCGCCTGTAGCTTCTGTTTCTCCCAGTAAGACTACAAAACGACGCTCATCAAAACGTGCGAGAAAATCCGTTGGACGCTTAATCAAACTTTTTAAACTATTGGCAACATTAAACAAACATTCATCAGCAATCGATTGACCTTTTCCATCTATTAACTTTTTGAAATAATCCATATCCAGAATCATCACTGAAATAGCAACACGTTTTTGTTGTGCCGATCGCCAAGCTTTGGCGCCAACACTATCGAAAAAACGTAAATTTGGTATTTTGGTCAGTTCGTCATAATAGGCCACGTTCTGCAAATATTCACTAACCTCACCCATTTTTTCAACTTTGTTAAGCAGGGATTGTTGTTGCAAAAAATTAATCCGCCGTTGGCTTTCTAGAAAAAGAATCACGCTCATACTTACCATACTTACCGCGCACATGGTGATCATGGATACTAGTTGCATATCCGTGGGCGCTAATGTAAACCAGCTAATCGTCACTAAAAATAAAGCCAGCAATAATACTTGGGTAACAGCGAGAAATCGCAGGCGAATTTCAGATAATAAAATTGGAAACAGGATGACTAATACATAGGTCGCCCAATAGAATTGTTTACTAACTGCTTCAGTCACCACAATTACAAAACATAAGGCCAAACCGGAACTGGTGAGTGCGAACATGGTTGCCAACTCGGCTTTAATGAAATTATTAATTAAGCGTGCGGACAGCATAAGTAAAAGCAAACTGCCAACCGCTGCAGCCTGTATTTTTAACAACGACTCCTTGAGCACTGTATCAAAATAGTATAAGTCCAGGGTAATCAGCATAAATGCCAAATAAATGATCATGCCAAGCATTAAAGCCAATTTCGAAACACGACTAAAACGTGGGAACTTATGTGCTAAATAGAGATGGTGTAATTGTCGCGGAATCGTCGGCGGTACAAATAATTCAAAATAAGGCCACCACTTGCTATTTTTTAGTGACACAAGATAAGCCGGAAGAGATTCATTACGTTCCATGTGAAAGTTAGTCCAGTAGCAAGCGTTTTCCTATGCTAGTGCTATCGGCTATTGCATGCTTTGAATTAAACAAATACCCATAAAACAATAATAATCACTACAAGAAAAGCAAAAAAAAGCCCTGTGCATAACACAGGGCTAATTCACTGCTTGGATTTCTAACCAAAGAGAGGAAAAAAGCTAACTACCCTTGTTATGACTACAGATCAAAAAAAAAGTTTCCAAACTATTTCGTTCATAATTTCTATGTGGTAAATTAGTGCTCACTATAAAAAAGAGTTAATCAAATCCCTCGATTAAACTCTAGAAATAGTCAGTGAACATGGAGTTCGTTCACGATAAAAGTAAATGTGGGAGAGCGAAGCAAGGTTAAGGGGTGATTAACCAATCTTCATGCCTAAGGATGGGATAATTTTTTCTATTCCGTGCATGTCCTATTCTCCAGGTAGCATTCTCCATACATACTCGGCAAACGTAGTTCAGTCATTCTGCGTTAGCGTGGTCATATGACCCAAACACAAGGATGTATGAATGCTTTATGGAAGAGCTCGATATCTGCAAGGGTATACGTGCATATTAAAACATGTGATGCGCTACGCAGAATGTTCTGTTCTACTGTTGCTGTTAAGTGTGTTTTGTTTGGACCTCAGTGCACAAAGCCAACATCCCGATACGGGAGCCACTGACGCTTGCCAGCACTGCCATAATCAAGACAAAAGCAATGGCAAACCGATAAACCATATTCCAAGCCAAGCTGACTGCAATACTTGCCATGAACAAAGTGCCTGGTTACCCGCTCGCTTCGAACATCTCGATAACCTATTCACATGTGAGCAATGCCATAACGGGCAATTATTAGCCG
>JAOUJM010000050.1 GCA_029883265.1 Gammaproteobacteria bacterium | reverse complement strand
AAGCGTCACCAACTTCGCGAATGATGAGAAGGAGCACAAGAGAAATGAAACGTAGAACACAAGGTTTTACACTAATCGAATTAATGATTGTAGTTGTCATTATCGGTATTTTAATGGCAGTTGCAGGGCCAGCTTATCAAAACTATGTAGCCCGAGCAGCAGTAACAGATGCAATGGCACTAACCGCCAATGCCAAGCTACGTATGACGGAGTTCTATAATTTGAATGGTAGCTGGGCGGGTACCAATGGTGCGTTGAACCTAGGGGCTGACGATGGAACAGGTATTACAAGTAACAATGTGAGCGCTGTGCAAATTACCAATGGCGCACTCCAGATAACATTTGCAGGCACAGCCCCAGCAGTCCTTCAGGGTCAGACTATTACTCTAACTGGTAATGTTCAGAATGGAGTAATTAACTGGGCTTGTACTAGTGCCTTAGCAACCGATCTATTGCCATCAGGATGCACCGCTCCGTAGACTTATATGTTTTTTAAAAATAAAAAAGCGGCTTCAGAGCCGCTTTTTTATTGTTGGCACGCTTATCGCTTTGTAACAAATGTAGGTAGCACTTGTGCCTAGCACAGGTTGGAGTCGGTTGTAGTATCTTAGGAAGGAATGCTGCATGTAGTCCGAACAGTTACCGATCACCCCGTCCTTCCCTCCCCACATTTACTGCCCCTCCCGATTTTCGAGAGGGGTTTTTTTATTCAGCTTGTTAAAATAATTGTCGTAACACAATCTGTAGTATTAGGTAATACTGTACGGGCCATAGCGAATAATCTTTGTTTAAGGCATGTTCTGTATTAGTAATAGTTTTTTTGGGATAAAAGTCATATGGGTGTTCCAGGACTAAGCGGACTGACTAAGCGCATTATTGATGCGGGTTTGCTGTCGCCGGTTGAATTGAAACGGGCGCAGTCGGTAGCCAAACAACAAGACGAAACGCTAGTGCAGTTTTTAATAAACCATGTGCCAGTTGATAGTCTTGCTTTGGCACATACCTTATCTGATGAGTTTGGCATTCCTTTGCTTGATCTCAATGCCGTTGATTTAAACAGTGATATCGTCGATTTGGTTGATGATCGTTTGATTGAAGAATTTCATGCATTACCTTTGTGGAAGCGCGGCAAACGATTATTTGTTGCCATATCCGATCCTGCAAATTTACAAGCCCTGGATCAATTTCAGTTTAACACCGGTTTAAACGCTGAACCTATCTTAGTTGATGCGCAACAATTAAAGCTGGCTATTAGTGAAGTGCTGGATAGTCAGGATCGTGCGTTGACACAATTGATGAGTTTAGATTTAGATGATTTGGAATTCGCCGGGCTTGACGATGAACCAAAGCAACTCGCCACGCCGAGTGAAGCTGAAATCGATGATGCACCTTTGGTTCGATTTGTAAATAAGGTGTTAGTCGATGCCATTCATGTGGGGGCATCGGATATTCATTTCGAGCCTTATGAAGGCGCATACCGGATTCGATTTCGTATTGATGGTGTATTGGAGGAACGTTCCTCACCGCCAGTAAATCTCGCCATGCGCTTGGCTTCGAGAATAAAAGTCATGGCGCGTTTGGATATTTCCGAACGACGTTTGCCACAAGACGGGCGCATAAAACTACGAATATCGCGCAATCGTTCTATTGATTTTCGTGTGAGTACTTGTCCGACTTTATACGGTGAAAAAATTGTTTTGCGGATTTTAGATAGTGGTGGTTTGACGCTTGGTGTCGATGTTTTGGGATTTATGGAAGCGCAGAAGAAATTATTTTTAGACGCCATACACAAACCACACGGCATGGTACTGGTCACGGGGCCCACAGGTAGCGGTAAAACGGTAACGCTATACAACGCCCTCAATTTGCTCAATACCAACGATAGAAATATTTCCAGCGTGGAGGATCCTGCCGAAATTTATATGCCAGGGATAAACCAAGTCAATGTGAATCCGAAAATAAAATTAAGTTTTGCCTCAGCTTTGCGTTCGTTTTTGCGTCAGGACCCCGATATCATCATGGTTGGTGAAATTCGGGATACGGAAACCGCCGAGATTGCAATTAAAGCTTCGCAAACCGGCCATATGGTGTTGTCCACTTTGCATACCAATGATGCGCCACAATCTTTAAGTCGTTTATTAAATATGGGCGTAGAGGCATATAACATTGCATCGGCGGTGAAGTTAATTGTTGCTCAACGTTTGGTGCGGCGTTTGTGTAATCATTGCAAGCAAGTCATCGAGCTTGATGAAAACATTATGTTGGCGGAAGGTTTTGTTGCCGGCGATATTGGTCAATTTAATTTATACACGGCTGTTGGTTGTGAGCATTGTTATCACGGTTATCGCGGACGTGAAGGGATTTTTCAAGTGATGCCGGTTTCTGAAGCTATGCAGCAAATTATTTTAAGTGGTGGTCATGCGCAAGCATTGGCCGCTCAAGCAGAAGCCGAGGGCGTTATGGATTTGCGCACGGCGGGTTTGGAAAAAGTCAAAGCCGGTATTACCAGTCTTGATGAAATTAATCGAGTAACCATGGATTAGGAAAGAATGGCAGTAAAGAATCGACAATATACATTTAACTGGGAAGGTAGTGATCGTAAAGGTAATCGTATTAAAGGTGAAATGCCCGGTATGAGTATCGCGCTGGTGCGGGCGGAATTACGCCGTCAAGGCATTACGCCAATAAAAGTGAATAAAAAAGCGGCGGCCTTATTCAGTGCAAGAAAGAAAAAAATAAAGTCGCGAGACATTGCGATTTTCAGTCGTCAGTTAGCTACGATGGTTGCGGCCGGTGTGCCGTTAGTGCAGGCCTTCGATATTATTGCCAAAGGTGGTGAGAATGCCAGTATGCAGGAGCTGGTGTTGGCGGTAAAAGCCGATGTGGAAAGTGGTTCATCTTTGGCTAATGCCATGCGTCGCCATCCTAGTCAATTTGATGAATTATTTTGTAGCTTGGTGAATGCGGGTGAGCAAGCAGGTATTCTCGATACTTTGCTAGATAAAGTGGCAGTGTATAAAGAAAAAACTGAAATGATTAAAAGCAAGTTGCGTCGCGCTATGGTCTACCCCATCGCGGTTATTGCTATCGGTATTCTAGTGACAGTCATTCTTTTAATCAAAGTGGTTCCTGAATTTCAAAAACTGTTTGCAAATTTTGGTAATGATTTACCAGTAGCAACCAAAATGGTCATTAGTATGTCTGAGTTTGTACAGGAGTGGTGGTTATTAAGTTTTATTGTTGTAGCAGGTTTGAGTTTTTCGTTTACTCGAGCGCGTAAAACGTCTGATGTTTTTAATGATCGCTTCGACCAGGTGATTTTAACCTTGCCTTTGTTTGGTGGTTTGCTGCGTAAAGGTGTAATTGCGCGATATTCACGAACCTTGGCTACGATGTTTTCCGCTGGTGTGCCTTTGGTTGAAGCCTTAGAGTCGGTGGCGGGCGCGGCGGGCAATCGGGTTTATGCCCGTGCAATAATGAGAATGCGCGATGGAGTAGCAACCGGTCAGCAATTACAAATGACTATGCATCAAAGTAAATTGTTTCCGAACATGGCGGTGCAAATGGTAGCGATTGGTGAAGAGTCCGGTTCGTTGGATGTGATGTTATCCAAGGTTGCCGATTTTTATGAACGTGAGGTGGATGAAGGTGTTGATAGTTTAAGTAAACTTATGGAACCACTGATCATGGTAATTCTAGGAGGCTTAGTCGGAGGTTTGGTCATTGCGATGTACATGCCGATTTTTAATATGGGCAAAGTAATGTAAACAAAGCTATGACGGAAATTTTCTACCTACTGGAGCAACAGCCTGCAATATTTATTTCAACGATTTTTATTCTTGGTTTGTTGATTGGCAGTTTTTTAAATGTTGTGATTCATCGTTTACCGACCATGATGAATACCGAATGGCGAGAACAATGCCATAGTTATTTAGCGCTTGAGCAAAGCAAAGACACACAAGCAACGCCTTATAATCTAATCACACCAGCATCTCATTGCCCGAGCTGTGAAACACCAATTAAACCCTGGCAAAATATTCCAATTATTAGTTATTTATTGCTCAGAGGAAAATGCAAACATTGTGGTTCTGCAATATCCATACGCTATCCATTAATTGAATTATTAAGTGCACTGCTGTCTGCAGCCGTCGCTTATCAATTTGGATGGAGTGAACAAACAGTCGCAGCTTTAATATTAACCTGGGCATTGATTGCGCTAAGTATGATCGATATCGATCACCAGTTGCTTCCCGATCAAATTTCGTTGCCTGTATTATGGCTAGGTTTATTGATTAGTTTGAACTATGTGTTTGTCGGTCCGGAGCAAAGCATTGCTGGTGCCGCTGCTGGTTATTTATTTCTCTGGTTGGTTTATCACGGCTTCCGTTTGATCACAGGCAAGGAAGGCATGGGTTACGGTGACTTCAAATTACTGGCACTACTTGGTGCATGGTTTGGTTGGCAACAATTACCACTAATTATTCTGGTTTCTTCGCTAGCCGGTGCTATTATAGGTGTTTCGCTTATTGTATTTGCAAAACATCACAAGGATAAACCCATTCCCTTTGGTCCTTATTTGGCCATTGCCGGCTGGATTTCAATGATGTGGGGTAATCTTATTATCGCAAGCTATATGGGTTGGTTATTGTACTAAGGGAGATTGGTTGTGTTGGTTGTCGGTTTAACCGGAGGAATTGGTTGCGGTAAGTCCGCAGTTGCCAGTCGTTTCGAAGCCCTAGGGGTGCCGGTGATTGATGCAGATCAAATTGCTCGTGAACTTGCGCAACCCGGTCAGGCCGCTTTCGAGCGCATTATCGATGTTTTTGGTGATGACATACTTAATGAAAATGGCGAAATTAATCGTGCCCAGTTACGCCAAATAGTTTTTAATAATCCTCAAGCCAAAGAAAAACTGGAAGCTATCTTGCACCCTTTAGTGCGGGAAGAAATGCAAAACCAAGTCGAGGCTATAGAAGCCGCTTATTGTATTTTGATGATTCCACTTTTAATGGAAACCGGACAAAACCAAATGGTTGATAGGATTTTGGTTGTCGATTGCGATGAGGCGCTACAGATAGAACGAACGATAAACCGTGATGGTGTGAGCGAAGAGGATGTGCGCGCAATTATTAATTCTCAAATTTCTCGAGAAGAACGATTGAGCCGCGCAAATGAAGTCATCGAAAATTTGGGGGATTTAGTTCAACTTTATACCAAAGTTGATGCCCTAGACGGTCGATATAGGGACATAGTCAGTACCGCCAAACAAGTTAAAACCATGATGAATTCCAATAATAATTCTGCGAAAAAATGGCCTGCCAATGGTAACAGTGGTAATGCGCAGGTAAATACAACGGCTGCGCCATGGTTACAAGATCAAGCCACGACATTGGAGTTAGTAAGTTCCAATGCAGAACCGACCGAGTTAATTTACGAATTACCCTTAAATGAACGTCTACGCACTTTATTACGCTTAGAAGGACTGTTTATTGAGATTCAGCATCACCTTAGTGGTGATAGTGTTTGGTCGAGTCGTTCAGCTATTAAGGTTTTAATCGCCATCCTCAATACCTTAAACCGTCCTGACATAAAAACTGATTTTATTCGAGAAATGGATCGTTTGTACAACACCTTGGAAAAATTTGCCAAAGTTACTGGCGTTGACACTGATAGGCTCAACAAAGTGCAAGCCGAATTAAAAGGTACTATTCAGCATTTACGCGCAATGAATGGTCAATTTGGTCAACAATTACGACAAAATGAATTAGTAGCGGCAATCAAGCAACGTGAAACTATTCCCGGCGGCCCCTCCACTTTTGATATTCCTGTTTATGGTTATTGGCTAAATCAAAGCATAGAGCGGCGTCGCGCGGATTTACGTGCCTGGCTTAGTGAATTTGAATTATTGGAGCAATCGGTTAAATTGGTATTACGAATTGTGCGTGAAAGCGCGGTTCCGCGCAAAGAAGAAGCTGTTAATGGCACTTTCCAACTAATTCTCGACAACACGGTTTCTTACCAAATGATTCGTGTGGTTTTGCCCTTAAGTTCACCTTATGCTGCAGAAATATCTGGCGGTAGACATCGCTTTGGGATACGCTTTGTGGAACTGCAAGAGGCGGAAAAACGTCCGCTGCAAACCAAAGATGATGTGAATTTTTATTTATCCTGTTGTGCCATATGACATTAAAAGTTAATTGCCCTCAATGTGATCGATTGGTTGCATGGTCTGAAGACTCTAAATTTCGCCCTTTTTGTAGTGAGCGCTGCCGCTTAATTGATTTAGGCGCATGGGCGAGTGAAGAATATAGTGTGCCGGTAGCCGAGTCGGATTTGTCACTAGAAATGGAATTAGAAGCCTCATATTCCAGCGAAAATTGATTTCAAGCTCGAAAATAAACATAAAACTCAGATAACATCGTGGCTTTTTGGTTTGGCTTTTACTGCCTCAACCCGTTTTCCATATAGGTGTACCGCGATCACCGCACCAAAAATCCCTCCAAGAAGAAAAGCGATAATAACTGCTTCGCCGATTGCGTAGAGTATATTCATAATTTTTTCCCGTGGTTGAGTGGAATCAATCGCCTTGTTAGGGTTTTTGCAGTTAATATGCCACTGCGGGGAATGTGTTTAAATTTAATAATTTATGGCGCTTATTCAAAGCCTTATAGTGAAAATAAGGTTACAGCGAGAAAACAGCTGCCTGCGGTTTTTGTATGCTTGATTTGAGTTTGCAATTAGACAGTAAATTCAATTAATGAACATACTAAGCACCAGTACTCATGTGGATTCTCTATGTCTGTTGTAAGTCCTTGTATTTTTTCTTTCCAGCAAAAGATATCAACACCCTAGAGCGTTTATTTTTTGACGTATGGCTAGTGCTAATTATTTAATATATCAAGATAAGCTTTTACGCCTTGTTCTACTGTATGGAAGTCTTTTTCATAGCCTGCCGCTCGTAAGGCGCTTATATCGGCCTGAGTGAAGCTTTGGTAGCGGCCGCGCAGATGATCGGGAAAAGCAATATACTCAATACTGCCTTGTTTATGCCACTGTATGACGGCATTTGCTACATCATTAAAACTTTGGCTTCGCCCGGTGCCGCAATTGAAAATACCTGAGACATGGGGATTGTCTAGTAACCATAAGTTCACATCCACAACATCGGCCACATAAATAAAGTCCCGTCGTTGCTCGCCATCGGCGTATCCATCACAGCCGGCAAAAAGTCGCAAATTAGAACCGTCTTTTATTTGATTATTAAAGTGATACGCGACACTGGACATGGTGTTCTTGTGTTGTTCCCTGGGCCCGTAAACATTGAAATATCGCAGACCAACGACTTGAGATTTTAGTTGATTGCCAAAGCGGCGCACGTATTGATCAAATTGAAATTTCGAGTAGCCATAAACATTTAGCGGGTTTTCGTGCTCCAGCGATTCCTTAAAGGTATCACTACCACCGTAGACTGCTGCCGAAGAGGCGTATAGATATGGTATTTGTTGTTCTTGACAATAATGAAACAGGATTTTTGAATATTCGTAATTGATATTCATCATGAATTTACCGTCCCACTCGGTCGTTTCCGAGCAAGCACCTTGATGAAATATGGCTTCAATCGGGGCGGCAAAGCGTTGTTGCGAGCGAATGGCGTTTAAAAAATCATCTTTATCCATGTAGTCAGCGATTTGGCAATCAACAATGTTTTTAAACTTGGTGCCATCACTCAAGTCGTCTACTACCAATATGTCGCTACGGCCGATACGATTTAAGCCCGCTACAATATTGCTACCGATAAATCCTGCGCCGCCGGTTACTACAATCACGCTTATACTCCTGGTCATATTAATGCATGGAATAGCTTACCATGTTATCATAGCTTGTATTATTGTCCTGTTTGTATATTCCATGTTAACTCGCTTTCTGAGCCTCCAATTTCCCCAACAACGCCTGCAGCGCATCGCTATACTCTTTGGTTTGGCCTTGATTCCGTTTGCATTAGCGCGTATGGCCTTAGTTGTGGTCTACTGGGATGATTTCGCGAGTCTGCCTGCCACTGAAATTATTCTCGCTAGTATTTATGGCCTGCGTTTTGATCTTGCCGTACTTATGAAGTTTTTTGGAATTCCTTTGCTCGCCAGTTTAATTCCGGCGGCGTGGGCTTATCGGCTCGGCTGGCAAAAATTTTGTTTTGCGTTGTGCTATGTTTTTTTAATTGTGTTGGTGTTCGCCTTAGTTGCTGATTTAATTTATTTTGGTTTTGTGCATCGTCATGTGGGCGCAGAAATCGTTCTATTTTCTGGCAACAAGCCACTAATGATAGAAATGTTGTTCTATGAGCACGGAGTGACCATTCTATTTTTCACAATCGCGGCGTCGAGTTTTATTTGGCTAGCGTTGCGAGCGGTTACCCCGTTACACCCTTATCCAATGACAAGTGCCAAAGCTTATGGTGTGTGGATAGTTATTTTTCTAAGTTTTGTACTGATTGGGCGTGGTGGTTGGCAATTAAAGCCATTGAGTGTTTCCGATGCATTTGAAATAAGCTCTAGTTCTGCTGGATACATTGCGCTAAATGGCGCTTTCGCCATTGCATCAGCAATCAATACACCTAAACCAACAGTTAAAAAATTTATGGCAGATGATAAAGCCGTATCTTTGGTGCAAGCGAATCTCACACAACAAGGCGTGAGTTTTTCCAACCCTGATTATCCACTTATGCGTCGCATTGAACCCGAAGCCAATGCCAGTGCGTTTAAACCGAATGTGGTGGTATTGCTATTGGAAAGTTGGGATGCTATTCATTCTGATTTTTTCCGTACAAATATGGGCTTGGCGCCGCTAGGTTTAATGCCGAATTTTGATGCCTTGGCAAAACAAGGATTGATGTTTACCCGTCATTACGCTGTCGGTCAACGCAGCATGGATGGGTTGGCGGCAACCTTAGCAAGCATTCCAACACTTCCGGCGATGCCTTATATTGGCAAAGGATTGGAACAAAATGCATTGCCGTTTCTCGGAACTTTGGCGAAACAAGTAGGTTATGAAAACATATTAATTCAAAGTAGTGTGCGTGGGTCGTTTCATGTCGATGTTATTTCCAAACGTGCGGGATTTGATGCCTATTATGGTGCGGAAGATATTCCAGATATTAAGGATCATAGTACGAGAAAAAGTAGTTGGGGCGCTTGGGATTATGAAACCCTTAGTTACGCCAATATTTTGTTTAGCCGCGCTCAGCCACCATTTTTAGGATTTGTTTTCACAGCGACAACGCATAATCCTTGGCGTGTGCCGAAAGATGACTGGCATCATTTTCCACCTGAGGATAATACCAAACGATTCTATAATTCTGTGCGTTATGTTGATTGGGCTTTAGGCGAATATATTCAAGCAGCGAAAAACGCAGGTTATTACGACAATACAATATTTGTTATCACTGGAGACCATATAAGTAAGTTCAATCGAACTCAGACCATGGAAGCACGCTACCATGTGCCTTTATTGTTCATTGGTCCGGGAATCAAGCCGGAGTTGAATCATCGTTTAGCCAGTCAGCTAGACATTGTGCCAAGCATAGTGGATTTGGCGAATTGGAATGTTGAGTTTTCAGGCTTTGGTATGAGCCTTTTTAAACCCTTGCCGCAATCACGAAAAATATTTGCCGTGAATGGTAGCTTGGTTGATATTTTGGATAAAGACTCAGGCTTGTCGCATAATCTGAATACGATTGTAAATCGCGTTGGCGGGCTAAGTGCTAATCAGTATTCGGTTCTAGAAACTCAATTGCGTGCGGTTTATCAAACCGCGACAACAACGCTGCTCGGCAATAAAGTTTATCATGCGCCATGAGTACCGAAGAAAAAAAATCCATTGCCTTAATTGAGCTCAGTCGTGGTCACCATGAGTGTTTATACGCGCAGTCTTTGTTTCTTCAACGTTCTGGCTATGAGGTTTTTTTAGTTACCCCGGCGGCAACTAAGAATTTAGTAGAAGCGTTTGATACGATTAAAGATCAGTTTTTTCATCGGCTGGGTAAAAGCCGACTAAAAAATATTTTTCAATTCAGACAGATTATGGCTTGGTTGAAAGAGTATGGTATCGAAGAAATTATAATTAATACCGCGCAAGGTAGTCAATGTCGTGATTTTGTGTGGTGGGCCAAGAAAAAACAATTATATGGCGTTTTGCACGGCGTGCACCGTCTGCAACAAAGTCGTACTCAACAATGGATTTCCAAATATATAAAAAAATATTTTGTGCTAAACGATTATATTCTACACGTGTTACCGGCTGTGGAGGTTCGTCGTTTCCATGTCGCAAGTTTCTATCCGATTTTTTTTCCGCCACAAATTTCCGCCGTCATAGAAAAACCCGATGATGAATTCTGGGTGTGTATTCCTGGGCAGGTGGAATTCAAGCGACGGGATTATGCAACGCTATTGCAGCAGATCGATTCGAATCTGAATCCTAAAATAAAATTTATTCTGCTGGGGCAAGCGTTTCATGCGCATGGCGATGGCGAGCGCTTACAGCAAGGTTTACGAGAAAAAAATTTGCTATCCCGTTTCAAATTTTTCACGGAATACGTTTCTGGTGCAGTGTTTAAGGCCTATGCGGAAAATAGTGACTTGGTGTTGCCACTGATTCATCCGAGTAAAGACTATTTGCAAAACTATTTAAGTCAACAAATCTCTGGTAGTTTCAATATCGCGTTTGCCTATGCCAAGCCAATGTTATTGGACAAGGTGTTTTCTCAATTTGATGATTTCCGAACGTCGAGCAGATTTTATGAAAAAACAGATTTACAACATCAGTTAAACAACTGTGTACAGCAGGTGGACGAATTAAAACGCCTGTCGCAATCCATTAAAGCTTATGAAAAATTTGGCCTAGACTATCAGGCCCGGCATTATGTTGAGCACCTTTGCTCAGCGACTTAAACCGTTTCACTGTCTAAGATCTTTTTGATCATGTTAGAGGTCGAACAATCGGGCACAAAATCCAGAACAGCAACTTCACCATTATTTTGTTTTACACAATCGTATCCAGCGATTTGTTGTGGCTGATAATCACCACCTTTGACCAGAACATCCGGTTTAACCGCACAAATAAGTTGTTCCGGCGTGTCTTCGTTAAATCCTACCACCCAATCGACACAGGCAAGACCGGCTAACACGGTCATGCGTTGATCGAGTGTGTTGATCGGGCGTTTGGGGCCTTTCAATTTCTGCACTGATGCATCCGTGTTTACCGCAACAATTAAGCGTTTGCCCAAGCGTGCTGCTTGTTCCAAATAACTGATATGGCCTGCATGAATAATGTCAAAACAACCGTTGGTCATAACAATGGACTCGCCATGAGCGCGTGCGTCTTGTACATAAATCAATAACTCTTCTTGAGTTAAGATGCCTCGATTGTGTTGTGTGGTTTCAGATAAAGCTCGACGAAGCTCAGCTGTTTTGACGGTAGCGGTTCCAGATTTGCCTACCACAATACCGGCAGCAAGATTGGCAATTGCCAATGCAGAACTCATGGGCTCGCCACACGCAAGACATAACGCCAGGGTGGAAATAACCGTATCGCCAGCACCGGTGACATCATATACTTCCTGTGCTTGGGTCGGTAAATGTAATGCGGGTTTGCCCGCTCGCAATAAGCTCATGCCGTGTTCGCCACGAGTGACAACAAGTGCTTGTAATTGTTGTTGCAGAATTAACTCTGCGCCTTTACTTTCTATCTCTTTTTCATCGGCGCAGCGACCTACTACAGCCTCAAATTCAGAAAGATTGGGCGTGATTAAGCTAGCTTGGGCGTAAATCGAAAAATCATTGCCCTTGGGGTCGACCAAGACGGGTTTGCCGTGCTGCTGCGCTATTTGAATTATTGCTTGGCTATTTTTCAAGGTACCCTTGCCATAATCAGATAGCACGACAGCTTGACATTCGTTCATATGTCTGTTGATTTGTTTTAAAAAATCCTTATCGTCACATTGATGAAAGCCTTGTTCAAAGTCCAGCCGAATCAACTGCTGATTACGGCTCATGACCCGTAGTTTGGTAACCGTTGGATGAGTATTTACTCGGCTCAAATAGGCTTGGATGCCAGCAATATCGAGTTGCTGTTGAATCAGGTCTGCATGTTCGTCATCACCTGTCATGCCGATTAGAATCGCTTGACCGCCTAGTGCTGCAATATTCAGCGCCACATTGCCAGCACCGCCTAGCCTGTCTTCTTTGTCATGCACGTGGACGACTGGTACTGGTGCTTCGGGCGAAATACGTGAAGTTGCGCCATGCCAGTAACGATCTAACATCAAATCGCCAATCACAAGTACCTTGCCGGTTTCAAATGCTGGAAAATGTAAACTCATTTCTACCCTCGTTTGTTTTGTGTGAAGTTTAACACAAACTATGCCGGGATCACCTCATCTGGAGACTGGGTGAATGACGTGCTAAACTTCGAAAGGTTTGCTCGTCATGTTCCACAATTCCTTGGATGTAACAATTTCCTATTATGCAAATTAGCGCCACCGTTATTACATTAAATGAAGAAAAAAATATTCAAGCCTGTGTGAAAAATTTATTGCAGGTTTGCGACGAGGTATTGGTGCTTGATTCACAAAGTCAGGATCAGACCCAGGCCCTGGCCAGACAAGCGGGTGCTACGGTGGTGGAACAGGCGTATCTAGGTGATGGACCACAAAAAGCGTTTGCAGCGCAACAGGCCAAATTCGATTGGGTATTAAGCATTGATGCAGATGAACGCCTTGATGAGGAGCTAATTCAGAGCATTAATGAATTTAAAAATAGCCAGCCGAAACATAGTCATTATGCTATTAATCGCAAAACCTATATAGGCGATGAATGGGCCAAGGTTTGGTATCCCGATTATGTTATTCGTTTGTATGACAAACAGCGGGCAGCTTACCAAGCGATTAAAGGTCACTCCGAGGTTCAAGGTGAATCCTTGGGGCGTGTGAAAGGACATATTTTGCATTTTTCCTATGAAAGTTATTTGGACATGATAAAAAGAATTCCGAAATTTAGTGGTCGTGGTGCGGAAATGTTAATAGATAAGAACAAATCCATTGGATATTTCTCGCCCATGACTCATGGTATGAGCGCCTTTTTTAGAAAATATATTGCGAAAAAAGGTTTTCTACATGGCAGTATGGGTTTGACAGTGTCAGTGATCACTGCATTTGGTACGTTCATGAAATACGCCATGGCCCGACAGGCTCAGCAAAAAAAGCAATCATGAATATCTGTCACGTGAACCTTGCTAAAGGATTTCGTGGCGGCGAGCGACAAACCTTGTTATTGATTGCCGCGCTTGCTGAAATGGGATTCAAGCAACGTTTGATATGTCGGGCCGGTGAAGCGCTAGAAAAAGCAGCTCGGAAGATTTCTAGGCTCAACATCATTCCGATACGAAAACCATTTTCTTTGCGCATTCACAAAGTGAAACCGGCAGATTTAATACATGTGCACGAAGGTCGATCTGGGCATTTCGCGATGCTTGCGAAGCAACTGACGGGTATTCCTTATGTGATTACACGGCGCATTCCGAATCGACCAAAAATGAATTTAATAACGCGGCAAACCTATGCGGGTTCAAGTATGGTGATTGTATTGTCAAATGCAATCAAGCAGACCATGGCGAGTTATGATGCCAAGTTACGTCTCGAAGTTATTCCATCCATGTTGGCCAACCTATCACGCGATCAAATAATGATTGATCAACTAAAAACAAAGTATCACAATCGATTCGTTATTGGACACATTGGTGCTTTGGTTCAGCATCATAAAGGGCAGCAATTTATTATTGAAGCCGCGAAACAGCTCGCATTATCACATCCCGAATTGATTTTTTTGCTAATTGGTTCAGGTAAAGATGAAGCGGCTCTCAAACAACAAGCAGTTGATTGCAACAACATAGAATTTGTTGGACAGGTGGAAAATATCGCTGACTATTTGGGTCTTTTCAATTGTTTTGTGTTTCCTTCGCTAGAAGAAGGTTTGGGTTCAATACTGCTTGATGCAATGCAATTTGAAGTGCCGATTATCGCTTCGGAAGTTGATGGTATTCCTGATATTATTCTGCCTGATGAAACAGGCCTGTTGATTCCTCCAGCAAATGCAGAAGTTTTAGCAGAAAAAATTAAATATATTTACCAGCATCCAGAGCAAGCAAAGTTGCTGACAAAAAAAGCCAAAATATTCGTAGAGCAATTTGAAGCGTCAGTGATTGCCGCTCGAGTTGCAAAAGTCTATGTACAGGCCTTGAAAGCGTAGGTGTTTGGCGACAGCGTTGTTGAAAAACGTTAACTTAGAAAAAATATTGCCAAAAATGTAAATCAAACCTTCTGATTAATAAGCATTAAGATATTTGTCGTCATGTATAGACAGTTGAAGCCTGCATAAGGTGTTGACTAAAATGAACTGATGTCGGCCTCATTAATTTAAAAAAATAATTTATATCGGAGGGATTTGAGATGAAAACGAATTTTGGTACAAAAATATTTTTTATCATGATGATTGCAAGTTTAGGTGCTTGCTCGGCGAAGAAAAACGAAAAAATAGATTTTGGGGAACAACAGCCAGTCGAAAAAACTCAGCCAGAACTCGTCAAGGCAGAGCCCATAGCGATTGAAGTTTTCGAGCCGCAAGTGCAGCCTGTACCAATAGAGGAATCTGTGCCACAACCGCCCGAATTAAGCCATACCATATGGTTCGATACCAACTCCACTATTATTAACTCGCAGCATGAAAAAGCGCTTAGGCTTCATAGTCAATTTTTAACAAACAATCCTCAATTTAAAATCGTATTGCAAGGTCATGCAGACGAGCGTGGTAGTGATGAATTCAATTATAAGCTTGGCTTGCAGCGTTCTTTAGCGATCAAAGCAGCACTGCTCGCCAGAGGCGTCACGGATAATCAAATCTCAGTTGAAAGCTATGGTGAGAAACAGCCCGTAGTGATGCAAAGCGACGAGCGTGCATGGGCGCAAAATCGTCGTGCCGTGTTGCTCTATCCAGGTATAAGCGCTAGTGCTACTAGTGGTAGTGAGCAGATTATATTAACTGAACAATAAAGACTGCGGGGCAAGTTGTATTGCAGCTTGCCCCGGCAGGATTTAGTTTTTGCTTGCGCTTGGTATAAAGTCGATATCGTAGGTTAACAAAGTGCCACGAATCGATTGATCGATATTCATGTAACTATAACAACCGGTTTCGCCAATACTGCATTGACCATTGGATTCCTGGATTGTATTGGTAAGATCATAAGATAATGTAACCGTCACTGAATCCCCGTCTTTTAATTCGAGAGGCGTACTCATTTCGACTGCAACTGCACAACCACCCCAATTGAGAAATTCGTAGGTGTCAGCTGCCATGCCGGCAGCGCGAAATTTTATCGTGTCTACGCCATCAGAATATTTGCACCACTCAATTCGCACATAACGATAAATACCTTCGGTAATTTCTAGGCCTTGTGAATTTAATACGGCGTTGACTTCAACCGTAGGCCGAGAAAAATCGAAAAATGATTCAACAATGCGAGATATACCGGCACCTGATTTAACATCACAGCCGTTTAAGTCGCCGTTGCATTCGGGGTGCACATAAATCATTGAGGTTTTGCCGGTGTTGCCGCCATTGCTATCGATGCTTTCTGACAAATAAACACCGAGCAATTTAATGCCAAAATATTCGGGCGTAGTATTACCACTGGCGGGATTCTGTGACAAGGCGATCGAACTGTCGGCGCTTGATTTTGCTGCTATTGTTGCGGTATTTGCAAATTCTACAGTGGCGGTCGCAGTGCCTTCAGCACAGGCTTGTAGCAATGCAATTGATCCAGAGAATATAAGGGTATATAAACTGCGCATAAAATGTTCCTAAAATGAAATATACATGCACACAGTCGACACCAGCGGAAGTTGCTTGAAGGAAATTAGGTGATGTTATTGCAAAAAAATTTCTAGAGTTAGGCTATTTTTATTCTAACTACGTTCATCACTTCGAATTCCATTCCAGCAACAAGCTCATGATGGGCGTAATAGGTTAGATTGACACGTTGACCCTGTAAGGATTTATATTTTTGCTGTCGTTTATATTTGAAAGGTACATCATAACCATCGAGCATAATGGTATTTACGAAAAATTCGCCATCGGCTCGTTGCACATGAGACTTGACTTTGATCATGTCTAGTTGGTTAAGTTGTTCGTGTTTCTGTAGCAGTTTTTTTGGATCAGAAGGCATAATTTATTCACTTATAACAGGTTTGGCTAATTTCGATTAATTAATAGTTGCAAGCACGGTTTCAGGCTTGATTTGTTTAAGGCAATTGTAATGCCCCAATGGGCATTCTTTTTTAAAACAGGGGCTGCATTCTAATTGCAAACTAATCATTTGCGCATTGTCATTGAGTGGCGGTGTGTAGTGAATATCCGAAGAACCAAAAATCGCACTTACCTGCACCCCGAGAGCAGCCGAAATATGCATTAATCCAGAGTCATTACACAGCACATGCTGACAACAGGCGAGTAAATCGATGGCCTGGTCCAATTGTGTTCGGCCCGCGAGATTAATGCTGCCCTGACCGATGCTTTCGCAGATAGCATTTGTTGTTGGGTTGTCTTTTTCTGATCCAAATAACCAGACTTGCCACCCTTTTTTAATCATGGCGTTGCCAACGTCAGCAAAATATTCAACGGGCCAGCGTTTGGCTGGGCCGTATTCGGCGCCGGGACAAATTCCAAGTATTTTTTTATCCCGACTTAAACCCATTGCTTGCATTGCAATTTGTTGTTGTTGTGCACTAGATAATAATTTTGGTTTTAGAAAATTGTCTGGAATACTCGCATCAGGATCCAGACCGAGGGCAAGATAGCGTTGTACCATCATTGGCAAACGTTTTTTGTCGAGAATGCGCATGTCATTGAGCAAAGCGTAACGCATTTCGCCTTTAAAACCCGTACGTTTCTTTATTTTTGCGCCAAAAGGAACGAGTGCAGACTTCCACGTGATCGGCAAAGTGATAGCCCAATCGTATTGCCGATCGCGTAAGGATTGACCTAAACGAATACGCTGCAAAGGTTTGAAAACACCATGGGCAAATGGAAGCTCAATGGCTTCTTGAATTTCAGGCATACGCGCAAGTAATGGTTTTGACCATGCTGGTGCAATGACATCAATAGTAGCTTTTGGGTGAATTTGCTTGAGTAAACGAAAAAGGGACTGGGCCATGACCATGTCCCCTATCCACGCAGGCCCGACAATTAAAATATTTCGCATCATCGGCCCGCGTTAAATGTTATTCCGCAAGTGAATAGTGAGCACCACAATAAGGGCATTTGGCTTCGCCCTTTTCTTCAATTGGTAAAAAAACTTTCGGATGTGAATTCCATAAACTCATATTCGGTAATGGGCAGTGTAGTGGTAAATCACTGCGATTAATCGTATATTGATTTTCCGCATTTGCCGGCATGGGTTTGCTGGTATCAACTGTAGCCATGATTAAATTCCCTTAAAAAAGCGTTAAACGTAATGTAGCCATTCGTCGTGACGTCCAAGTCGACCATGAACCAGGTCGAAATACATGGATTGTAATTTTTCAGTAATCGGTCCACGATGCCCTTCACCGATTTGTCGGTTATCCAATTCACGAATAGGCGCGACTTCAGCAGCTGAACCGGTAAAGAATGCTTCATCGGCAACATAGACTTCATCGCGGGTAATGCGTTTTTCCCGCACTTCCAAACCTTCTTCACGCGCAAGCGTAATTATCGTGTCACGAGTAATGCCTTCTAATGCTGACGTAAGTTCGGGTGTATAAAGCACACCGTTTCGCACCATAAAAAAGTTCTCTCCACTACCTTCTGCAACAAATCCATCAACATCTAGCAATAATGCTTCATCATAACCATCATTCATGGCCTCTTGTAGCGCCAACATGGAATTAATGTATTGGCCATTGGCTTTGGCACGACACATAGAAATATTGACATGATGGCGGGTATAACTTGAGGTTTTAATGCGTATGCCCTGTTCCAAGGCGTCTTTGCCTAAATAGGTGCCCCAGTCCCAAGCAGCAATCATGACATGGGTCTGTAGGTTGTCTGCGCGTAAGCCCATGCCTTCGGAACCGTAAAAACACATTGGACGCAAATATGCGTTCTGCAAATTGTTTTGCTTGACCGCATCAAGACAGGCTTGATTGATTTGATCTTTGCTAAACGGGATTTTCATACCGAGAATATGCGCTGAGCCAAACAAACGATCAGTATGTTCTTTTAAACGAAAAATAGCGCTGCCGTTAGTGGCTTTATAGGCTCGTTCACCTTCAAATACGCCAGCACCGTAATGCAAAGTATGAGTGAGTACATGGATTTTCGCTTCTCGCCAAGGGACAAATTCCCCATCCAACCAAATGACGCCATCACGATCAGCCATAGACATCGGTGCTGCTCCTTACTTTATTAAACCTATGATTTTTCAGACCATTATGGATTGCCAGAGGCGACATACCAAAGCTCTAAATTCGTCAAATTCGCCGCTGAAGCTGATTGCAGCTTGATTCTGCAAACTTAGCTCATGGGCTTTTGCGCGGTAAGCGAGATAGGCCTGAAGCAGAATTTTAGCATCATCTGCGTTAAGAAGCTTGAGTTTTGTTAATGTTTCCAGTTGGCGTAAATTATCAGTCCAATCAGTGAGTTCAGGGTGTTGATGAGCCCAGGCAAGGACTAAATATTGGGTCATAAACTCAATATCCGTAATACCGCCGCGACCTTGTTTTAAATCAAATTGATCGTCTTTATCTTTACTTAATTCATTGCGCATACGTTCACGCATGCCTGCCACTTCCTGGCGTAGCACGGTTTCATCGCGTTTTTGGCAAAGTATATTTTTGCGAATATCATTAAAACGCTGGGCGATATGTACACTACCGGCAACGGGGCGTGCGCGAACTATGGCCTGATGTTCCCACACCCAAGCTTTTTCCCGTTGGTATTTTTCAAATGCCTCGATATTACTCACTAGTAAACCCGATCCTCCACTCGGGCGAAGTCGTGTATCGACTTCATATAACACGCCTGCGCTGGTTGGAGTATTCAAGAAATGGATAAGTCGTTGAGCTAGACGCGCAAAGAACTGAGCATTGTCTAATGATTTTTTACCATCCGTTATCTGTTGCTGGCCTTGGCTGTCGTGTAAAAATACGACATCTAAATCGGAGCCAAATCCAAGTTCAAGTCCACCCAACTTGCCGTAAGCAATGACACAAAATCCTGCTTCGCAAGTTCTATCATTGAGATGATATTTGGCTTTACCGTGGCGGGATGCCATTTGCGCTTGTACTAAGCTTAATGATTTTTCAATGACGGTTTCTGCGATAAAACTTAATTGATCACTGACCCGTTCCACCGGCAATGCGCCACTGAGTTGACTAGCGGCTGCGCGTAAAGCATTGGCTAATTTGAACTGGCGCAAGTTGTCCATTTGTACTTCAGTATCATCCCAATTGAGATGCTGTAATTTGTGATCAAGTTCTTGTTCCAAATCCATGCGATTGGGTGGTTGATAGAGCTGACGTGGATCGAGTAGCTCATCTAGTAACAAGGGGTGGCGCTGCAGTTGTTCGCTTATCCAGGCGCTTTTGCCACAGAGGCGAACGAGTTGAGACAAGACCATAGGATGTTCAATTAACATGGTCAAATATACCGTGCGCCGTGCCAGCTTCTCGATGATATTAATGATGCGTAAAAAACTAAGATCCGCATGTGCCTGATGACTAGCGGCGCCGAGTAACATGGGGATGAGTTGGTCTAATCGGTTGCGACCATTGCGGCTTATTGCGCGAAAACTCGCACTTTTTTTCAATGTGCTAAGAGCGAGTAACACATCTTTGGCATGTTTGAAACCTTGTAGGCTAAGCACCTCTAATGCTTCATCATCGGTAAGTTTATCCTGCCAGAGCAGGTTAAAGCTGGTGACAATCGGATTTTCATTGTCATTTTTGTCGAGTTGTGGCGCTGAAAAAACCTGGTGAAAATGATTACGCACGTTTTGCCGGTGTTCATTGAGTTGTGCGATAAATTCATCCCAAAGCGCAAATCCCATGGAATAGGCTAAACGCTGTTGCACCAAGTCTTGCTGTGGCAAATCATGGGTTTGTTTATCAAGATAAGCCTGGATGTGGTTTTCACTGCGGCGCAAAAACGTATATGCGTCAAGCAATTCGTTGACGACATAATCGGGTAATATTTTCATTTTTGCCAAAGCCGGTAACACTTTCATTAAACGACGGTCTTGCAATTGTGGTTCACGACCGCCACGGATTAATTGAAAGGCCTGGGTAATAAATTCAATTTCACGAATACCACCGGGGCCAAGTTTTATATTGTTGGCCATGCCTTTTTTTATCACTTCCTGTTCGACCATGGCTTTCATATCTCGCAAACTTTCATAAGCGCTGAAGTCAAGATAGCGGCGGTAAACAAAAGGATGTAAACGCTCCATTAGCTCATCGCCATCGACTGGATGTCCGGCGATGATGCGTGCCTTTACCATAGCGTAGCGTTCCCATTCGCGTCCATGGCGTTCGTAATACGCTTCCATGGCATCAAAACTTAAGGCCATTTGCCCACTATTACCAAACGGTCTTAAACGTGCGTCAACACGAAAAACGAAGCCATCAGCGGTATTATCGCCGAGTAGTGAAATGAGTAGACGTGCCCACCGGGCAAAATATTCGCTATGGCTTTCAGAGCGCCGCCCACCTTGAGTTTGACCATTGCGGGCAAAACAAAAAATCAAATCAATATCTGAGGAAAAGTTTAATTCCCAAGCACCAAGCTTGCCCATGCCAATTACGATCAAATCAAGCGTGCGGCCCGATTCGCTTTGTGCGATCCCATAGTCGGCTTGCAGTTGTTGTTGAGCATAATGGCTGGCGTGTTGGGTGCAGGCTTCGGCGAGCCAAGACAATTCATTCAAACTTTCGCTAAGCTCTGCTTGTTGGTTTAAATCACGCCAGGCAATACGAATCATGGCTAAATGTCGGGCTTGCCTTAGTTGTTGTTGAAAGCTTTTGAAATCGCTTTGGCAATCGAGTTGTTCGCTTAAGTAGTGCTGGTAATCATCGAGGTTCCAGGGCCGGTGAAAACTATTATCTGCCAACGCTGCCAGTAAGCGATCAGTTGAGCGTAAAAAATATTGCGCAATAAATTCACTGCCAATAACAGCGTTGATCGCTTCTGAGGTTTCAAGTTTGGAACCAGACAAGGATAATTTTTCCTGGAATTGATCTAGCCATTGCTGCAAAACAACACTGGGGGTAAGTTTTGGGATGCTCATTGAGTCTCCATTTTGAAGATGATAAATAACCTTGACCTAAGTGACCCAGGAATTCAAGTGGAATCCATCCAGGTCGATATATATGGCACTTTTCCGGGTCCGGGCTATAGGGTTAAGTTTATGGAATTAATCGATTATTTACGTTTAATGGTGCAACATGATGCATCCGATCTTTACATGACCACGGGTGCACCTGCGAGCGTGAAAATATATGGGAGTTTGAAACGGCTAGAAGCCAATCCCATGCCACCTGACAGAGTTACACAGATTGCTAATAGTCTGATGGATGCTGATCAACGGGTTGAGTTTGAAAAAAACCCCGAAATGAACTTGGCCATTTCACAAAGTGGTGTGGGTCGTTTTCGGGTGAATATATTTCGTCAGCGTGGTCAGATTAGTATGGTCGTACGAAATATAAAAACGCAAATTCCCAATGCAGATGAACTGGCGCTTCCCGATATCTTAAAAAAATTAATTATGCAGCAACGCGGCTTGGTGTTGTTTGTCGGCGGTACGGGTTCGGGAAAATCAACCACACTTGCTGCGCTATTGGATTATCGGAATTCCAACTCTGCGGGTCATATTATTACCATTGAAGACCCAATAGAATTCGTGCATCAACATAAAAAATCCATCGTCAATCAGCGTGAAGTCGGTATTGACACCAATAGTTTTGAAGAAGCTCTGAAAAATACATTACGCCAAGCGCCGGATGTAATCTTGATTGGCGAGATTCGCGATCGCCAAACCATGGAGCATGCATTAGCGTTTGCCGAAACCGGTCATTTATGCGTTTCCACTCTGCACGCCAATAATGCGAATCAGGCCTTTGATCGAATTGTAAATTTTTTCCCTGAAGATCGCCGCCAACAATTGCTAATGGACTTATCGTTGAATACAAGAGGCATTGTGTCGCAACGTTTGATTCCAAGTATTGACAATAAACGTGCTTTGGCGGTGGAGGTGTTGCTGGGTAGTCCTTTAATTTCAGATTTGATTTTGCGTGGACAATTTCATGATATTAAAGAAGCCATGGAAAAATCAGAAAACTTAGGAATGCAGACCTTTGATATGGCCTTGTACAAACTGTTTAAAACCGGCCAAATTAGCGTGGAAAATGCTTTAAAACATGCAGACTCACCCAATAATTTGCGTTTGAAAATCAATCTGGAGCAAAGCACTAGTGGTAGCGTGGGTGGTTTATCCCTGTCTAATCATAATGCCGAAGAGAATAAAAAATCGGGTGATCAATCACTCTGATTTTTGTGCGATGAGCCAGGCAATATTGCGTTGACCCTGGCTTAAGTCGCCCAGCAAGCCTTCTTCACGGTAGACTCGGCATTGCAAGGAATCAAATAAGCGAAGTAATTCACCCGGCGCTAGACGAAATTGCAAGTTACGCGGTCCCGCATATTCGTCGGTAACCTCTTGAGTGAAGGTTTGATAAAAAAGCAATCCCTTGGGTTTCAACGCATTGATAATCAACGGTACCAGTTCCCGTTGCAAATAATGACTAATGACAATCACATCGAATAACGCTGTTGGCCAATTACTAGGTTCGCTAAGATCGACAACGCTGCCTTTAATATTTAAATGATTCTCTTTTGCAAATTGATTTAATTTTTGCATGGCTAGATCGGAAATATCCCATGCCGCTACTTCATAACCTAAGCGAGCGAGAAAAATCGCGTTGCCTCCTAAACCTGCAGCAAGATCCAAAGCTTTAGCCTCAGTATTTTTTAATAAATGTTTAAATTCAAGTAAAAGATGACAAGCTTGAGGCATTTGCTCTGCTTTTTGGTAAATTGCATTCCACTTATTCTTGCTTGCTTCGTCCATTTTTAACGTCGCCAAAACGCAGGAGTAAATAAAACCAATAAGGTAAATAATTCAAGTCGACCGAGTAGCATGGCAAAACATAAAACCCATTTGGCCATATTATTTATTTCGCCGTAATAAGAACCCACTTCACCTAATCCTGGACCGAGATTATTCATGCAAGCCGCTACCGCGGAAAATGCAGTTACCAGATCTAAGCCTGAGGCCGCAAGCAATAAGGACATGATGGTGGCGCTAGCAACATATAATGAGAAAAATCCCCACACGGATTGCATGACGCGTTCTTCCAGCGGTTTGCCGTGAAGTTTAACCGGTAGTTGTGCACTGGGATGAATCAAGCGTTTAACTTCACGATTGCCTTGTTTGAATAATAATAATAAGCGCACAACTTTCATGCCGCCGCCAGTGGAACCTGCGCATCCGCCAACAAAACTCGACATGATGAGCAGCGCCGGTAAAAATCCTGGCCATAAATAATACTCGGCAGTGGTAAAACCAGTGGTGGTGCCGAGCGATACGGCGTGAAATAGACCATAACGCAATGCTTCTGCGTGAGAGCTATAGGTTTGTGTGAAGTACAAATAAATTATCGTAATCGCACTGACGCTAGCAACGATTTTCATATAGGTTTTGAATTCTTCGTCGTAAAAATAGGAGCGTAAGGAAAAATCCCGCCAAGCTAAAAAGTGTAGCGAAAAATTTACACCAGCAAGCAACATGAAAAGGATTGTGACTGACTCAATCAGCGGGCTATTGAAATATGCAATACTTTGATCGTGGGTAGAAAATCCACCAATAGCAACCGTGGAAAAACTGTGAGTAATGGCATCGAATCCACTCATGCCTGCGGCCCAATACGAGGCTGCGCAAGCACCGGTCAAGCCTAAATAAATATACCAAAGCGCCTTGGCGGTTTCGGTTATACGC
>JAOUJM010000518.1 GCA_029883265.1 Gammaproteobacteria bacterium | reverse complement strand
GCGATATTGTGCAAATAATTTGGAAAGTGCTTCATGTGGTGTGAGTGCATTGATAGGATTTATTGGATTGCACAAGTTGTCGTATAGATTGATGATGGTTACCAGTTGTGCCAACGGACTGATTTCATCTTCCTTGAGTTTGTGTGGATAACCGGTGCCATTGGTATATTCATGATGTTGGGCGACTATATCAATTATGCTGGTGTCAAGTTCGGCATTGCGAACAATCCTTTCGCTGTAGATCGGATGTTGCTGCAATAGGGATTCTTCTGCTGCAGTGAGTGGGTCGGTTTTTAACGTGATTTTGCTTGGGATCTCCAGTTTTCCTGTGTCATGAAGCAGGCTGCCCATACCGACTTGTTTGATAACTGTAGGTGGGAATTTTAATTCCTTAGCCAGCAGCATTGCTAGTACGGAAACATTTACAGAATGAGAATAGATTTCTTCTCCTGTATGCGTATCGTTGAGTACAAATAATATGGTGGTTTCGTTTTTCATTAGGGTTTCCAGAAAACCATCTAGCATTTGATTTGCCGAATCTATACAAGACTGAGGTTTCGATAAAATGTCATTATTGATTCGGCGCATTATCCTGGCTGCATTGGTTATAGTTTTCTGACACTTTGTGATTCTTGCGCGATGTTGCTCCAGTCTTTTCTTGTATTCCTTCTTCTCGTGCAGCATTGCCTGAGTCTCAGGTGAAACAGGTGGTGTTATCTCTTCAGGTGTACTAATTTTAGTTTTATTCGATGTAATTGGGAGGGGTGAAGTGTCGCTTTTAGCGGGGCAGTATCGAATTTTCTTGATATTTAACTCACCGATGGTGGCAATTTGGTCTTTTGATTTGATCTTGAAGCGGTTTAATGGGAAAGGATGGTCCATCCATCCCAAATCAATAGAAATGTACATTCCAATTCGCAATTGACAAGTGTCGATGGTAATAAATTCTTTGCTAGACATTAAAACCCCGCTTGACTAATATATTGAAATTATTAAACTCTTTATGAGGTCTGTCAAATGATGTGCCATTAACTGTAATTCCTCGATATTCAGTGACCAACTCGCTTTAGATATCCATCCGGCGCTACAGTAATCAACAGTTTATGTTGGATACTTTTGTCTATCTCAAACTCAGGATGCGTTTCAAGATATTTCTTCACTGCGGTTTTTGGGTTGTCACCCGGCCCCCAAGGACGGTCATGAAACTGCTCAGCAGGCGCATCTTCAATAGCGGTATCAAAAACCACGCAATAGCTACCAATACTGGTAAGTGGCGCATATGCATTCAACTCGGCCAGAACATGTTCATGGGTATGATTGGAATCAAGGAAAACCAGTATCTTTTTATAACTTTTGGCGATCTCATGCACTTGTGTAATAACATCTGGTGCAATGGATGATCCTTGAATCATATCAATGTGATGTGACATTGGATGTGCTTCAATAGCTTCTCGGTTGTGAGATCGAATATCAATGTCCAGACCTAATACCCGTCGTTGAGTAGCATGAGGATCAAGTGTTTTTCCTGCTGCAACTGCATCGCAATAATCTAGCATA
>JAOUJM010000265.1 GCA_029883265.1 Gammaproteobacteria bacterium | reverse complement strand
CAGGGTAATTTATTTTTTAGCTTTTACGACTGGCATACGGGTTCGCATTTTCACAAAATCTCCGTCCAATCGTTGATCATAAATTACTGTATATGCCATAACCCGACGCACGTATTGACGAGTTTCGTTAAAAGGAATTGATTCGACCCAAAGATCCGCAGAAATAGTTTCTTCAGGTATCCACTTGCTCACACGGTGCGGCCCGGCATTATAAGATGCGGTAGCCAATGCACTATGTCCTTCATTACGATCTAACATGCGACGCAAGTAGGCGGAGCCCAGCTTGATATTTTTATTCACATTTAAAATATCTTGACTGCTGCGAATCCGGGTCTTAAGTTTTTTTGCGGTTATTCGTCCAGTACGTGGCATCAACTGCATCAAGCCAAGCGCACCAGCACTGGACCGCGCATCCGGCATAAATGCACTTTCTTGTCGCAATACACCATAAATCCACGCTGGGTCGATTTGCTGATCCTGCGCATTGGCCATTACCAAATCGAGATATTCAATTGGAAAACGTAAATCCAAATCATCATAATGATTGCTTTTAGCCACGGTTTGGATCGCACGATCATGCCACCCCCATTTACTCGCTAATACCGATATCGTTTGCAACTCTGTACTGTCCATACCCCGTATATGCGTGTACCACTCCCTGCGCGCCTCCACATGCATTCCAAGCCGGTACAGCTCATAAGCGCGCCGCACGGCTGGACGTTGCGACATTTTATTTAACTCATCATCACTAACAATTAAAGGATTTGAATTTAGATCATAATCCCGTCCGGTGCGATCTGCAGCAAGGAAACCGTGGTAACTACGTTCCTTAGCCAGTGAACCAAAAATGCGATCAGCAGCAGTGCGTAATACGGGTAGCTGACGACTTTGCATTTCCAAAATACGCGCACGCCAATAACGCCATTGCGCGGTATCACGTTCGACGGCAGGCAGAGCTTCGATCCAGGTCAATGCTGCCCACCAATCTTGTTGCGCCAGTGCGGCACGTATACGCCAATCTTGCGCTTTTTTGCTTGGATTGTGCAATTGGCCTAACCATTCCAAGGCCTGAGGATGTTTCTGGTAGCTAGCACGCAAGGCTACGTATTGATCTACATCAGCGACTTCTTCGGGTTCGATCTGCAAATGCTGGTTTCGTACTTCTTGCCAATAATCAGCTGCTGCGCCAGCATCCCGCCTTGCCAAGCGCATCACTCCGTGACGCACGATTTTTCGGGCAATAGGTAAATCAACTTTATAAATATTACGATGCAAGTTTGCCGCAGGGCGACGACGCATTTGTATCCAGCGATTAACCCATAAACGATCCTCTTTGGAGAGTTCTTTTGCCAGATAATTAGCCAATGATACTCGGCCTTTGATGATTGCTAATTCAATACGCTCCCATATCATTTCACGCGTCTTACCACCATTTTTTTCCCAAATCTTGAAAACCTGATTGCAACTAGTCGGTTGAGACTTGGCAACTAACCAGGCACGATTGGTTTCTAAAATCGCCGCTTCTGTTTTACCCGTTTTATATAAAGCCATAGCATGAGAGCAACGCAATTTGGCGCTACCACCACTATCCCGATATTCCTCCAGAAATTTTTCCCATTGACCCGTGTTGGCCAATTTTCTTAGCCAGGAATAACGCATACGCCGGCTGATAGGGGAATCTTCATGACTTTCTATAAATGCTTCGATGGTTTTATTCGGTGTTTTTGAAATGCGTTTGCGCAAATATTCGTATTCAAGATAACCATATAGAGGATAGTCTTTGAGCGAACGTGCATAACGTTTAAATGTGTTGTAATGACCTTTTTTTAGTGCTGTACGTGCATTTTTAAAGTCGGCTCGCTGCGCTTCAAGCTCTGGTGTTTCATAAATATACGCCCACGCCGGTACAGTTCCGCAGAAAAATACCATCGCTATGAAATAAATAATTAATCTGGATTTTTTATAATCAAGCATACGGACAGTTTAACATTTATAAAACCACTTACCTAACTGGAAGTCTGTAGCATCAGTTTCTATGCCAATCATCACTAGATCGACCTGGTTTTACCTGGGTTAAGCGAATTGAGTCGAGTTCTGCATATTTCTTTTGTTTTTTATGCAGATAAGAATGAAACCAGAAAACTAACGCCATTATTTTACAAACAAACTGCTGCGAGGACTATGCCGGTATGAGTGTTAATTCGCGTGTATCTGCCTTGGTAGTACGAGGAGGTAACGCAGGGCGTAATTTTTTAAGTACCGTTTCCGCTGTCGCTCGATATGCGGTCAATTTACCTCCATAAATTGTAAGCAAACTTGGTTGAAATTCATTGTCCATGTGGTACACCGTATCCCGTGCACGTTTAAAAGCTGAGCCTTTCGCCGCAGGTAAAACTCGTATGCCAGCAAATGCCTGCTCGATTTGTTTAATGTTAAACGCACGAAAACGAGGGAAATAATAGCTTAAGGTGTCCAACAAATAGCGCAATTCTTCACGGCTAGGCTCCACTTTGCCAGGATCGCCATGGAAAGTGGTTTCCGTCGTACCGACCATCACTTTTCCGTACCAAGGCATAACAAATACGGCGCGCTTATCATGAGGTGCTTCGACATAATAGAATCCATGGGAAAGACTCTCATTCAGAATTATGTGTGTACCCTGTACCAACTCAATATTACGCGGTGATTGCTGAGGACTCATCAAACCTAATACTTGATTAACCCAAGGCCCTGCAGCGTTTACAATCGCCATACACTCCAATTCATGTTTTTCACCTTCATGTAGAAACTCTACTTGCCAATAATGAGGTTCTTTGTGCGCGCTCAGGAATTCTGCCGGCATTAACAACTCAGCCCCTAAAGATTGTGCTGAACGCATGACGGCAGTAGTAAGCTTGGCATCGTCGGTTTGAGCATCCCAATACTGAAATACCGCCTTTAACCCTGATTGATTCAGCCCATCGAGAGCTTCCCACTCTGAACGAGGAACTTGGCGAAAACGACTGCCATGATGCAAACCGTTGAGCAATGCATAGGCCGACAAACCCAGACGTAACTTCCATGGAGAACGAGTGGTAGTTTTATAGACAGGGATATAAAACGGTTCAAGTTTTACCAATTCCGGTGCGTTTTTTAATAATAAACGACGTTCATGTAAACACTCACGCACCAAACCAAATTGTGCGGTCTCAAGATAACGCAAACCACCATGAATTAATTTGGATGAACGCGAGGATGTACCGGAAGCAAGCCCTGTTTTTTCCAATAATACTACCGAATACCCAGCCGCCGCTGCCGCCTGTGCCACGCCAACGCCATTGATTCCGCCACCAATGATTAAAAGATCAACTCGTCGCATGCGGGTTTAATCTCGAATCTTGAAGTAAGCGCCCACAATCCATAGTCTCTATAAACTCTACGCCTTTGAGTGACCATTTCATGGCCAAATCGGGCTCTATGAATTCGTAACACATCCAACGCCAGGGGCCGGGCCATAAGCGACCAATCACTTTTTGATAATTACAAATTACATATTCAGGTTGCAATGTTTCAAGCTCGTCTTTGCAAGCCTGATTCCACTTGCGTAATACCAGTCCGACATCAAAGCGACTCAAGCGTTTAACCACATGCAAAGCCGACGCATCATAAGAAATCATAACCACTTGTTTGGCGACTATTGCAAGCTCATCCAATATTCGCGCAACTACAAAATCAGTACCAAAACGCTGTAGACTTTCTTCTTTAATTTCTGCAAACAGTACAACATGCGGGTAAAGTTCAAGCATTTCCACCAACTCACTTAAACTCGGTATGGTTTGTTTAAAGTCTTGATCCCCTAAACGAGAAGATTCATCTATTTTTATTTTTTTTAGTTCGGCCCACGCCATGTCGCGAACATCACCTTTAGCTGTCGTGGTTCGCTCAAGATTGGCGTCATGAAATAAAATCGGAACGTGATCAGCGCTAAGTTGAATATCGCATTCTAAAAAATAAGCGCCCGTATCTATGGCTGCTTGCATAGCCAATAGCGTGTTTTCTGGAAATTGCGCCGCGTATCCACGGTGGGCAACGAGTTTGGGTCCGTCCATGAGGCTGTTATCGACCAAAATTCAAAGACCTTTGGTGGTTTTTAGATTACACGATCATTACCACCATCGATGGGAATTTGTGCACCTGTTGTAGCGTAAAATGCAGAACTACAGGTAGCCACCGCTAAATCTGCCACTTGTGCACTGGTAATTTCCCGGCGTAATAAATTTTTTGTTTTATAAGCTTGCACATTCATTCCATAGTGGTCTGCACGGGCTTGCAAAACTTCATCAGTCCATATACCGGTATCAAAAACCGCATCGGGATGCAGAGTATTAATGCGAATATTATCACTACCCCATTCCAAGGCTGCGACTCGTGCTAATTGAGTTAAGGCAGCCTTTGATGCCGAATATGCAGCAGCCCCGGGTCCCGGCGCGGGCACATTTTTCGAGCCCATCATCACCACTCGACCACCGTTTGGTGCTAAAGATAATAGAGGTGCTGCCTCGCGCATAAAAACTAAATTCGCATCTAAGTTGACCTGCATTACTTTACGCCATTGAATCAAGTCAATATCTGCGATTTTAGCACCACCAGGAAACATACCAGCATTCAATACCAGCATATCCAAACCACCAAATTGGCGCACGCCCAATTCCAAGGCGTTAATTACTTGTTGCTCATCACTGACATCACAAATCACACCATAATAATTAGCTTGTTCATATAAAGATTCAATACCAGGATTCACATCAATACCAATAACAGCAGCCCCTTGGCGCATAAACGCCTCGACACAGGCTTTACCAATTCCTGAAGCAGCCCCAGTAATACAAACGACTTCACCTTGAAATGCTGGAGACTGACCAGACTGTTTCAGTTTTGCTTGTTCCAAGTCCCAATATTCCATATCGAAAATATCTTGAGCGGGTAATGCACGATAGCCACCTAAGCGCTCAGCGCGCAATATGACTTCTATAGTGTGCTGATAAATATCATTTACAATAAAGGCATCACTGGCACTTTTACCAGCGCACAACAAACCCAAAGCTTCATCCAAAATTACTCGCGGCGCTTTATCCAAAATCGTTTTTGCGGCTTTGGACTTTTGACTGCGCTTCTCGAAATAATCTTCATAGTTTGCAGCATAGGCATTTAAGTCCCGACCTAAACAAGGCAATGGTTTTGTGCGTATCACATGATCCGGTGTGGCCGGCCCTTGCTGTGAAACGACGTGTAAATCCGGGCGCCGCACAAAAGCGTGTGAATTGGAGTTATTGTCCAGATGCAAAATCATGGCGCGCCCTGCATGCTGGGATAAGTTATGGCGTAGCTTTGTAATTGGTAAACGCAAACTATCAAGCGACACTTCTGTCACTGCCTCCGGTAAATCCCAGGCATTATTTTGTTTAATGAATGTTTCTGCGCGTTCAACCAAGTCAATCATTCGCTCATACGACGCTTTAGCGGTATTAGCAAAACTAAACATACCGTGATTCATTAACACCATGCCAATGGTTCTATCCGTGGCTTGCGCCTTAAACTGTTGTGCGCATTGGCGCGCTAAGTCGAATCCGGGCATAATGTAATCGATAATCACTACGTCATCGCCATAAATTGCTTGGATATTTTCTTTACCATGAGGATTATTGGTGACCGTCACCAGCGCATCGGCGTGCGTGTGATCTACAAACTTGTAAGGTAAGACCGCATGTAAAATTGCTTCAACCGATGGCGTGGGTGCGGATGGATTGGTCATATTACTTTTGAGTTGACGCACCATTTCAGGATCGGATAATTGATCCAGTTCAGCCAAACGAATTAGGTGATTGAGTTTTACCGGCGCAAATCCGGCACGCTCGATTGTTGCTAAATCCCATCCACTGCCTTTAACCAATAAGATTTCTTCATCTTCGCCAAATATATTTGCTTGAGTGACTTTGACCGATGTATTTCCCCCACCATGCAAAACCAAACTAGGATCCTGTCCTAGCAAGCGCGAGCTATAGACTCTTAAATCCAAATCATCTTTACATAATTGCGCGTCTGCATCATTCCAACGATTTTCCATAGTTCCCTCAACCTCGCAATAAATTTATATAGTGTCGTTGCCACCACCAAAACATACTCAACCCTCTTGCCAGAAAAAAACTCGCTAGCG
>JAOUJM010000049.1 GCA_029883265.1 Gammaproteobacteria bacterium | reverse complement strand
TTCAATTTCAGCCACAGAGCAATCCGGTCGCACACGCATAACCGAAATTAAACCCATACAAGAGCTTTTTAAATTAAATCTTGGGAGTATTACCAATCAAGGTGTTGCTTTCGTGTTGCATCCCGGAAAAAAAGACATAAATTATGCCGAAGGATTGCAATTACTTAAAAAGTGCACAGAAACCAGTATAGTTATTGGTCCAGAGGGAGGCCTTAGCGAAGCTGAGCTTACCCACCTACAAGTCCATGGCTTTAAACCTCTACGCCTAGGCCCTCGAATTTTGCGCACAGAAACAGCGCCAGTTGCGGCTCTTAGTATCTTACAGCTATTTGCAGGCGACTTACCCTAATTCTTAATAACCATACAAATATCAATATTTAGTAAATAAATGTAAAATGGCTCTTAATTATGTTGACTGTTTTGATAGGTTATTATAATCTTTAATTGATAGGTTCACTAGGGTATATGCCCTTTGCTCGAAAACACACGGGGGATAAACATGAGGATTCCAGGCAAGAGTCGTTACGCCATATCAGCAATGATTGATTTAGCACTACACAACGACGTACGACCATTGACTATAGCGGAAATCGCTGAAAACCAAAGGATTTCACTCTCATATCTAGAACAACTGTTCGCAGATTTAAGAAAAAGCGGCCTAGTAAAAGGCACACGTGGCCCAGGGGGAGGCTATCGGCTCAGCCGTGGTGTAGGGGAAATCAATATAGCTCAAATTATTTTGGCGGTTGACGATAAAGCGCAAGAATTGATGGAAGACACTGGCAACTATTTGCCTTTTGAAATGTGGGGTGATTTAAGTACAAAAATATTCTCCTATATTGAATCCATCTCATTGGCCGATTGTATTGCTAATGAAAAAGCGAAATCTTCATCACATGCATCAGAACAACCAACAATTTCGCAAGAGAGTGCGGACTTATCGCCCGCATAATGTTACAGGTGCCATCGCCGTATTTTTAAGTTAAAATACGCGAAATAAGGAGACAGTCATGGCATATAGTGAAAAAGTACTCGACCATTACGAAAATCCACGAAACGTGGGGTCTTTTGACAAGAACGACGACAGTGTAGGAACAGGCATGGTCGGCGCACCCGCTTGTGGCGACGTTATGCGTTTGCAAATCAAGGTTAATGACGAAGGCATAATCGAAGATGCCAAGTTCAAAACCTATGGCTGCGGTTCAGCGATAGCTTCTAGCTCCTTATTAACCGAGTGGGTCAAAGGCAAAACGCTGGAGCAAGCGCAAGAAATAAAAAACACCGACATTGCTGAAGAATTAGCTTTGCCGCCGGTAAAAATTCATTGCTCAGTTCTCGCTGAGGACGCCATCAAAGCGGCAATAGACGATTTGCGCAAGAAAAGCCAAGACGGTTCACAGCGTACCGGTACAGAATAAATAAACTACACTTACCTATCCCAATTACATCCTAATCGGAATAGTTTTTGAAGCATCTAGTGACCTTACACAAAAAAAGGTCACAGGTGTGTTCAAGAATCTATCCCCCACCCATTTATTCGGCCAAGAAAAGATACGCTATCAAACAAGCGATGATTTTGGTGAAATACAAGTCGTCGATGATAAGCTTTTGCGTACCTTATACTTAGGCAGCCGCAACAAACAAAGCGCAATGGTGAGAAGCCATCCCAATGTCCTTGTGCTTGAATATACCCAACTTGTGACTTCGGCACTTCTCTTCCAACCGAACCCAAAATCTATTTTAGTGCTTGGATTAGGTGGAGCTTCACTCGTAAAATTCTTTCGTAGGTTGAATCCGTGTGCAGAAATTCTTGCTGTCGAGTTACGCGAGAAAGTAGTTAATATAGCCCACGACTTTTTTTACTTACCACGCAACGACAGCCACTTACACCTCTATTGCGAAGATGCCTTTAAATTTATAGAAATACATGCCCAAGATCTATGTAACGATATTCTTGTTGTCGACTTATTTTCACAAAATGGACCGTCAAAGGCGGCTACCTCAACTGTTTTTTTTAATCTCTGCAAGCAATCCTTAAGCAAAAAAGGTATACTCTGCGTAAATTGGTGGAATAATGATACTCGTAATTTGAAACTAATTGTAAGTACGCTCAAACAGTTATTTAGCGGAAAACTTCTTTATATTAATAGCAGCAAGAAGCCAGGGAATATTCTTATTTTTGCTTTTAACGACCACTCAATATTCGAGCCCGGACTCTCTGATAAAATGTGGTTTACAGACCTAGAGCATCAGACTGGCATTAATTACACCCACCTGGTTCGGCGGTTTCGTCAGTGCTAACATCTAATTAATTTGTTTGTTGTTTGGAGGATCAAGTGTTGAAAAACACTGCTGTTAGGTTAGTTATTTTTTTTATCGTCATTGCGAGCCATCAAGTTTATGCGGATTCAAAACTGTCAATTTACGGCACTATTCATTTATCCACCGATATAATTCAAACTGAATCAGGTAGAGACGTCTTAGTTTCAAGTAACGCAAGCCGATTTGGAATTAAAGGTTCCGACGAGCTGTCTCCAACGCTAAAGGTCTTGTGGAAACTGGAATCGGAAATAGATGCTAGTGGCGAAGATGCAAACAACACACAATTAAAGCCACGCAATCGATTTATCGCAATCGCCACACCATTTGGCATGCTGCTAGGTGGTCACCACGATACACCACTGAAAACCTTGGGATCAAAAGTCGAATTATTTGAAAACTCGATCGCCGATCGCCGAACAATAATAGGAAGTAGCGCATTTTCAACAGCTCCAGACAGTTCGAATCTGGGCAATGTTTTTGATATACGCGCCAAAAATGCGCTTATGATCGTAATGCCATCAATTGCCGGCGTTGAGATTCGTTATTTGAGATCGACTGGCCAAGATTCTGTCAATGGTAGCGACTTCAATAGCGTTGAAAGTTTTAGCGGTGTTTATAAAAACAAATTTTTCTATGTTGGCGGCGCTTATGAAGATCAGCCTCAGAAAGACTCAAGTGCACAGCGCTTCGTTGGAGGCATTGAGTACAAACAACTGCAATTAAATTTTCTATATGAAATTATAGATTCCACGTACCAGGCGTTGGAACGAAGCGCCAAGGGCGTAAGCGCTGCATATACTGCTGGCAAAAATGTCGTAAAAGCGCAAGCATTTCAAGCTGGAAATTTTTATAAGAATAAAACATCATCTGGTAACTTGTATGCATTTGGCATAACACGTCAGTCAAGCAATAAATTGTCTATTTACACTGTTGCCACTTTCTTAAAAAATGACTCCGACGCACAATTTTCTTTAATGGGCGGCGAACATGGAGAGCACTACAATCTCGGTCTTGGTGAAACCGCTTACGGCTTGTCGTTTGGCATCAATTATAATTTCTGAAAACACCCAATATTAATCAATAACAATCAATTGATAACCTAGACGTTGGAATTCGAGTATTCTTTGTGGCCCAGCTGGTGCAACTTCAACATATTCCGGGAAGTCCTCCTTCACTTTGTTATACCATGAAGCATGCGTTCCACATACTGCAACCGGCACCCCATCAGCCACTAAACTTTTCACAGCTTGCTGAACAGTCTGGTTTTCTTTTTGATGCTCTTTGAGCAAGCCAAATTGCTCCGTGCCGTGACTAACAATTGCGAATTTAATGTTAGGTGATTTCGACTTAAGCAGGGCAATAAAATTTTTTATTTTTGGCACGGCCCATTGCAATGCATTTTCGTCTCCCTTAACAACTTCAAAAACGACACCAACGGGTACCGATTGAGACTGAACTATGAATTGAACATCTGCATCTGAATTTGCACGCGCAGAATTATTGAAAAAAATTGCCAAAAGATATAAGGTGAAAATTCGTAAAAAATATCTTTTTTGGTTAGTCATAGGTGACTCCTTTCAAACCATGAGCTTTTACATTTAGTTTAGGTATTTGTAGTATTTTAGTAAGATAGCAGATCCTGTAAAATTTGTCTCTGCGTCGTTAAGCAACATCTCGAAAGATAACTCTTGAAAACTTCGCTCAATAACCACTGTATTAACCAAATGCTTTGGTAGACCTAATTTTTCTATTTTGTTTAATTTGTAACTTAATTTGTAATCATCACTTCTGAATTCAATATTAATTTCCTGCCTATCCGACGCTAAACGAGGAATTCGAAAGTAATTAATGCTCAAGTTTTGGTTTACGTTATAGCTAAAATGATGCTGCGAATTCAATCTAGCATTTATTTCCAAGAATCGTAACGAATAGCTTACGTTCGAGAAACGAAAACGCATTTTGGCTTCAGAATTGTGCGCCAATTCTCCTTCATGACCAAACCAGCTATCCTGAGACAGACTAGCACCAACAAAAAGACGACCAATATATTTGTCTAAAGAAATTTCTGTGGATTGATAAGCTTCAGCTAATCGGTAACTAAAATGAAAAATATTAAATTGACCCATGACATTTAAATTATTCGAAAAGTTATAGAGAGAGTTATAACTATACTGTACCGCATCATAACTAACGGCATAACTAATGACATCAAATGAGCCGCTAATTCCAGTGGAAACATTATGAGTAAAGCCATGAGGAATAAAAACAGCAGAACTGGTCGCATAGTAGCCCGTACGTTTTGCGTAGTTCAGACCCGCAACAACCACCGGACCATCTTCCGTTTTTTCCGCGGAGTGATAAAAATTATCTTTCAGCAAATCGCTTGCTGTAAATGCAAATCCGGATTGTGCTACCAGAAAAGAAACAAAAATGATCGCAGGACTGATTAACCTCATAAAACTATCCCCAACCTTTAATCAATAATTATTAAGGCACCTTCACTAACTTTATTGATCGAAAAATTGCGGGTATGTTTAATAGCGCATCCAGGTTTTCTGTGACCATGAACACAAATATAAAATAAACTATTTTTATAGTGTAAAAAGAAGACTAATTCTTAGATGATCTCAAACAGTAACTATGCCATAGCGCCTTGCTGCCCTAGCCACTGCTTGAATTGACCTATCGGCATTGGAGGACATAAATAGAAACCTTGTCCGCGAACAAATCCCATTTTCATCACATGACGCATTATTTCCTCACTTTCAATACCTTCGACAGTTATTTTTATTTTCAAAGATTCACCAATCGTTCTGGCAATATCCAATACAGATTGAACTCTTGGTGTATGCAAACATGTTAAGGCAATTTGCCGGTCTACCTGCAATTCGCTTATAGCCAAGTCTTGAAAATCCAGCCACGAGATAGGTCCCCTTCCAAAATTATCCACACAAATATTTACCCCTGCCTCCTTCAACAAAAGTATATTTTTTTTAATCAAACCATTCATGCTTGTAAAAGCATCATTTGCTATTTCAACTACCAGATCTGATGGATGAATATTATCTCGTTGAATATAATGCTTGAACATATTATACAATCCAGCATCCTGTAGATTACTTAAAGACAAATTCAACATTAATTGACTTAGCAAACCTTCTTTTTTTAGTTCTGCAAAGCCAAACAATGCATTATCAAGCATGTACTCACACAAGGGCTTAGACAAACCAACCAAGTCTGCCGCCTTAATGAATTGCTCAGCATACAAGGTTCCTTGATCTTGGTGTTGCCAACACAATAACGCCTCTGCTGCCTCAACAGCGCCAGTTTTGAGATTAATAACAGGCTGATACTGCACATAAAGCTCTTTGTTCGTGGAAGCCATTTTCAGCTCTTTCATCAACTGGCTTTCAGATTCTGATTTTGATTCAATAGACTGATCATAAAAATGAAATCGATCTGAGGAGTACTTGGCTTCATACATTGCCAGATCAGCGCGTTTAACCAATGCTTCTGTATCCATTGCATGATCCGGATAAATAGCAAGTCCTATACTTGCAGAAATATAGAATTTGTTGTGGCTTAACTCAACAGGTGCTTCGATGCTGGTTAGAATCTTATCACAAACGTGCTCTGCACTTTGGGTGCTAATATCTCTTAACAGAACTGCAAACTCATCACCACCGATTCTCGCCGCCGTATCCGACTTTCGAATGACTTGTTGCAAACGCATGGATATCTCTTTCAACATTTCGTCTCCATAATGATGCCCAAGCGTATCATTAATGTTTTTAAACTTATCCAAATCAATAAACAACAATGCAAACTTTTGCTTTTCTCTTTCCGCAACAAAAATTTGCTGCTGTATACGATCATATAAAAGTGTGCGATTAGGTAAGCCTGACAAGGCATCGTGGGTTGCCTGGTGTTGTAATTTTTCTTTTTGAGCATCCAATCGATCCAGAAGTTTAGATAGCACAATCGCGCCCCAAGCTGAAATCCAGAATAGAAAAATAGTGATCAACAATAATGGAGGCCACATTTCTTCCACATATAGCGATAATCGTGTTGATTCGGAAACTTGAATTAGTGTTGCCACAAAATCTGATGATGGAACTTTTCTTCGGCCCCAATTGTAAGTACGATTATCCAAACTAACGACGCCAATACTATTCGCATCTACCAACACTGCTTTTAGAACTTCATTTGGTATGCTTTTATCATCAATAAGAACTAAAAGTTGCCCACCTTTTTGAAAAAGAATACTAATACCTTCTGTTTTATGCGTTTCAGCCCATTGCGTTAAAGACTGCTTAGTTACCTCACCATCAATATCGGCAACAATATCTTTCATTAGATATTCGGACAAATCAGAAAGAAGATTTTCTTTGATAATATTGTTACTGCTATAGGCAGAATTGAAAGCTATATAGCTGAAAACAAGTAACAATGAGGTAGCTGAAATAAAAAAGATTAGTATGAGCTTGGATCTTAGCTTCATCAAATTTGCCCTATAACAATCACTTGTTAGGATTTAGCACTTGGCTTAAAAGTGGACACACCTGACATATGATAAACCGGGCAATGGCTAACTGCTGCAGCGAATAAGTTCAAAATCCCAAATAACCCAAGTATTAAATTAAGTACAAAGTGGTCAATTATGTGGGTTGCAAAAAACCCCAAGTAGACACAAATTATTCCAACGAAAAGCCGAACTAATCGATCAATTGAGTGTAAGTTTTTGGGGAACATTATATTTGCACCTTTTTTCATTAACTAAATGATTTAAGATGCATTTTTATCGGATTATTAAACTCTAGACTTTAGAACAATGTTTATAAAATGGTGGGCCTGGTAGGACTCGAACCTACGACCAATGGATTATGAGTCCACTGCTCTAACCAACTGAGCTACAGGCCCGTTTCAGCGCAACAAACAGTATTTTATGCCTTCACTAAGAATTATTCTAGGAAACTACGTAACTGCTCTGAACGGGTTGGGTGACGCAGTTTTCGTAATGCCTTGGCTTCAATTTGACGAATACGCTCACGGGTCACATCAAACTGCTTACCCACTTCTTCCAACGTATGGTCTGTATTCATATCGATACCAAAACGCATACGCAATACTTTTGCTTCACGTGCAGTCAGGCTTTCAAGAATGGATAACGTGGATTCTCTCAAGCCCTCAAAAGTTGCTGAATCGCCAGGTGAGGTGATTGTAATATCTTCAATGAAATCACCCAAATGAGAATCTTCATCATCACCAATCGGTGTTTCCATTGATATTGGCTCTTTTGCAATTTTAAGCACTTTTCGAATCTTGTCTTCAGGCATATCCATACGCTCAGCCAGTTCTTCAGGCGTAGCTTCACGGCCCATTTCCTGTAACATTTGACGTGAGACACGATTGAGCTTATTGATTGTTTCAATCATATGAACCGGAATACGGATCGTACGTGCCTGATCAGCAATGGAGCGAGTAATTGCCTGACGAATCCACCAGGTCGCATAGGTCGAAAATTTATAACCACGGCGATATTCAAATTTATCAACCGCTTTCATTAAACCTATATTGCCTTCTTGAATCAGATCGAGGAATTGCAAACCACGATTCGTATATTTTTTCGCAATTGCTATGACTAGCCGCAAATTGGCTTCGACCATTTCTTTTTTCGCACGACGTGCCTTGGCTTCTCCAATCGACATATTGCGATTGATTTCTTTAAGACGATGAATGGTCATACGACATTCACCTTCAATTTCGCTTAATTTTATTTGCGCTTTACGTACATCTTCCTTACATGCGTTCAGGGCACTGGAATAAGGTTTGCTCTCATCAACTACACTTTCCAACCAGTTTGGATTGGTTTCGTTTTGTGGAAAGGATTGAATAAAATCTTTACGTGGCATTTTTGCTTGCTTGACACATGCATTCATAATCATACGTTCTTCAGCACGAATACGATCAACAATGGCTCGCTGCCGCTCAACCATGCGATCGATAAAGCGCTGAGATAGTTTCAATTCCATAAACGCGTCGGTGCACGCTTGCTGAAGCTTAAGCACGGACTTGTCACCGGCACCTTTTTTCTCAGCCGCTTTTGTATATTTAGCGTGTAGCTCACCAATATGTTCAAAACGCTGACGTGCTTCCTCTGGATCTGGACCGGTATCAACCGCTGCATCATCATCTGAATCATCATCACTGTCGTTATCATCAGTACTAGTGGCAACTACAGGAGGCGCTATCGGCGCATCATCTTCATTTGGGTCGACAAAACCTGTAATTAAATCGCTCAAACGCAACTCGTCTTCCTGTACACGCGCAGCTAAACGAAGTAGCTCGTCAATGGTTGCAGGATTAGTCGATAATGCTTCAATAACTTGACGTACACCATCCTCAATTCGTTTAGCGAGTAAAATCTCACCTTCACGAGTTAATAGTTCAACCGTCCCCATTTCTCGCATATACATGCGCACAGGATCAGTCGTACGACCAAAGTCTGAATCGACGGACGCCAACGCAGCAGCAGCTTCTTCAGCGGCATCGTCGTCTTGTACGGCGGAGTCACTCATTAACATGGAATCTGCATCCGGCGCTACTTCGTGCACAGGTATGCCCATGTCATTGATCATGTTGATAATATCTTCGATTTGCTCAGAGTCGACGATTTCATCTGGCAGATGATCGTTCACTTCGCGATAGGTCAGATAACCCTGCTCTTTACCCTTTGCAATCAATGACTTGATTTGAGACTGCTGTTCTGAATTCATATTTTATTACTATTCCGCGCGTTTCAATCAAAAAATAGCCGTGTAGTATACAGTAAAAGATTTTTTTATCCTAGACACAAACTTTAGCCTAGGAATTCAGATCTTGCCCAATAAAATTTTGCTTACTTAACTCGATCATAGACTTCATTTGCTGCATTTCTTCTCGACTCAATCCCTGCGACTGTGCTTTTTGAATTAAGCGGTCAGTCTGTTGTTCAATCCCAGCCTGCACAATTCTTTGTAAGGTATCTTTAAATTGTTGTTGCAAGCCAGTTATAGGCACTTGCGGCGTTTGCCGAGTAAGTTTGAGTAAATATTTAAACGCTTCCCGGTCGCGCCAGTGCTCTAATATTAGGCCACTATTACTATGTGGGCGTTCCCTAACAAATTCAAATAATTCAAATAATAAGTCTAGTCCAGCAAATTCAGCTTGCTGAAAATCCGGCAAATCACCTGTTTCTGCCGCCAAACGTGGAAAATGTACTAATAACTGAATCGCTTGACGCACAGGACTGGGTGCAGCATGAACCTGTCGCTGAGACTGTGTTCGCTGCGGTTGCGATTTGAAACCGACCGGTTTAACTTCACTGCCACCAGTGAGAATATTAGTTGTTACACCTGAAATATCGGCTAATTGAGTTAACATCAAGTTTTGGTAAGCGCCAGCGGGAATATTTTTTATCAGAGGCTGCGCCAAACCAACCAATCTAGCTCGCCCTTCGATTCCACGCATATCGGCTTTTTTACGCAAAAAGTCGAAAAAGAAATTAGACAGGGATTCCGCTGTCTTGATTTTACTTAATAGCGCCTGTAAGCCGAACTCACGCACAAAACTATCAGGATCATGACCTTGTGGCAAAAACAAAAAACGGTACTCTACACCGAGCTCAGTTAAAGGCAGGGCATTCTCTAATGCACGCCACGCCGCTTTATACCCTGCAGCATCTGCATCAAAACAAAAAATAACTTGCTGACTATGCCGCGCTAGCTGACGAATATGTGATTCGGTTAATGCAGTTCCTAACGCAGCAACCGCGTAATGCAATCCATGTTGCGCCAGTGAGACCACATCCATATAACCTTCCACTACCAGAACCTGTGGCAGCTCTCGCAATTGCTTACGCGCCTGATAAAGACCATACAACTCCTGGCCTTTATGGAAAATCGGTGTTTCTGGAGAATTCAGATATTTGGGCTCTTCTTGAGCCATCACTCGACCACCAAAGCCGACTACACGGCCACGACGATCACGAATGGGAAACATAATACGGTCACGAAAACGGTCATAACTACGACCATCATCGTTTTTAATCAACATGCCGGTTTCAAACAAGGCTTTTGTTAAGTTATGATCCTGACCTAAAACCTGGCTTAAATTATTCCAGCCCGGTGGTGCAAATCCAATCTCGAATTGGGCAGCTAGCTCTCCACTCAAGCCTCGCTGCTTCAAATAATCGACTGCTTTTTGTCGTTGCGGATGTTTACTCAACTGCTGCCGGTAAAAGCGCACGACTTTTTCTAGTAATTCAAATAAATCTATTTCCGATTCCACTTTTGCGACCTGATGCTCAAGAACCGGCAGACTCATACCTGCTAGCTGAGCCAGTTCTTTTACTGCATCTATAAATCCCAAATGGTCGTATTCCATGAGAAAACTGATAACAGTTCCATGAGCCCCGCAACCGAAGCAGTGATAAAACTGTTTTTCACTAGAAACAGTGAATGACGGTGTTTTTTCTTGATGAAAAGGACAACAGGCTTTGTATTCCCGGCCAGCTTTTTTAAGCGGGATACGCGATTCAATCGCGTCGACAATATCTACGCGGCTTAGCAACTCATCAATAAAGTGTTGTGGAATGCGATTAGCCATGAAACCAGCAGGCCTAAGTCCTTGGAACAGATTATGAGATTATGCGTGCAAGTTTAGCACACGCGACTTAAAGGACTAGCTTAGACGTGCCTTTATTTTAGCGCTGACAAGACTCATGTCTGCTCGGCCCTTGAGCTGGCCTTGCAATACACCCATGACTTTCCCCATATCTTTCATAGCACTAGCGCCCGTGGATTGCAGGGCTTGTTCGATGGCTGCATCAACTTCAGCATCGGATAGGGGTTCGGGTTGAAATTCTGAAATAATTGTAATTTCTGCGGCTTCTTTTGCGGCTAATTCGTCACGACCCGCTAATTCAAACTGGCTAATAGATTCACGTCGCTGTTTAACCATTTTTTCAAGCACAGCAAGGATTTGTGTATCATCTAACTCGATACGCTCATCAACTTCACGTTGCTTGATTGCGGCCATGATAAGACGAATGACACCTAAGCGCTCTTTTTCACGCGCTTTCATGGCATCTTTAACTGCTTGCTGCAGCCGTTCCTTGAGTGTCTCACTCATGGCCAGGAATCCGTTTTTACTTAGAAGCTAATTCGAGGTAACGCTGGACCGCGTGCACGACCACGACCACCACGATCACCACGAAGGTTTTCACGAGTCGTACGCTTCAATTGACGTTTTACAGCCGCTGCTTGCTTACGCTTGCGAACTTGAGTGGGTTTTTCATAATGTTCACGACGACGAACTTCTGATAAAACACCGGCTTTTTCACAAGCACGTTTGAAACGACGCAAAGCTACGTCAAACGGTTCATTATCTTTTACTTTAACACTGGGCATATCTTTACCTATGTCATTGAATTCAATATTAAATTAATTAAGTGACCAAACTCTACGGAGAGCCTGATCGCGCCCATTGGAACTGCGCCAAGGACAAAGACCGGGGATTGTACCCGTTCAAAGGCGCTAAAGCAATCAAGTATTAGGCCAACAGCATTTATCGTATAATCGGCGCCAATATTTAGCCTAGTATGTGAAAAACTTACTTTTGCTTAACCCATAACCGAATTGAGGTCAGCCATGCTTGTTTTAGGCGTAGAAAGTTCTTGCGATGAAACTGGGGTCGCACTATACGATAGCGAGTGCGGCCTTGTCGCCCATGAGCTTTATAGTCAAGTAAAATTGCATGCTAAATACGGCGGCGTGGTACCTGAATTGGCATCTCGCGATCACGTTCGTAAAACCATTCCACTGATCCAAACCCTGCTGGAAAAAAGCCATACGCAGAAATCACAAATCGACGCTGTGGCTTTCACTGCTGGACCGGGTTTGGCTGGCGCTTTAATGGTAGGTGCAGGAATTGGTCGCGCACTAGCTTGGGCTTTGAAAAAACCGGCCATTGCAATCCATCACATGGAGGGACATTTACTCGCCCCGTTATTGGAAACCCCCGCTCCTGAATTCCCGTTTTTGTGTTTATTAGTATCAGGCGGCCATACCTTGTTAGTCGACGTGCAAGCATTGGGGAACTATCAAGTATTAGGCGAATCCTTGGACGACGCCGTAGGCGAGGCCTTTGATAAAACCGCCAAAATACTCGGCCTGGGTTATCCTGGCGGCCCTGCTTTGGCAAAACTTGCCTACCAAGGAAATGCTAATCGATTTAAATTTCCTCGTCCCATGACTAATCGTCCGGGCCTCGATTTTAGCTTTAGTGGCTTGAAGACTTTCGCTTTAAATACGTTAAATAGCTGCCAAGGTAGTGAACAAGATAAAGCTGATATTGCGCTTGCTTTTGAACAAGCGGCTGTGGACACTTTACGCATCAAATGCCAACGCGGACTGCAGCAAACTGGACATAAGCAGCTAGTAGTCGCAGGTGGCGTAAGCGCAAACCAGGTTTTGCGTGATTCACTTCAATCAATGGTGGTAAAAAACCAAGCAAAGGTGTTTTTCCCCCGACTAGAATTCAGTACCGATAATGGCGCCATGATTGCGTTTGCCGGCTATTTGCGTTTAGCCCGAGGTGAAAGCAGTGATTTAAGCTTTAAAGCTAAACCTCGCTGGTCACTTCAAGATCTAACCTAATCCAGCTCCATAGGATCAACGTCAATCGACCAACGAACTTTGTTACTCTGAGGCGACTGCTTTGCTTGCTGTAACAACCAATGCGCCGCCTGATGGAGGAAGCCTCTTTTTTGCCCTAACAATAATAATTGAGCGCGGTGCTTACCCGCTTTTCTCACCATAGCTGCCGGTATCGGCCCTAGCAACTCAATAGCATCAGCATAATCACTTAATAAGGTTTGGCAGTCACGTAAAAACTGCATTGCCAAGTCCGAGTGAGTCGCTTCTGCCCTAATCAAAATGGCATAGCGGTACGGTGGCAAACCAGTTTCTTCACGCTCGAACAAGGCTTGCTTGGCAAACTCGTCGTAGCCTTGTTTCACCACACAATTTAGTAGCTGATGTTCAGGAAAGCGAGTTTGCACTACTACTCTGCCTGGTTTTTCTGCGCGACCAGCGCGACCAGCTACTTGAATAATCAATTGCGCCAAGCGCTCGCTGGAACGAAAATCAGAGCCATAAAGCCCTTGATCGGCATCAAGAATAACGACCAATGTGACATTCGGAAAATCATGCCCTTTAGCTAACATTTGAGTACCTAACAATATTTGTTTCTGCCCGCTTTTCAATTTTTCTGTGAGACTTTGCATGGCGCCTTTTTGCCGGGTCGTGTCACGATCAACCCGCACAATTTCAACTTCTGGAAATATGTGCTTTAACTCTTCTTCGATTCTCTCTGTGCCAAAACCTAAACTATTGACCTGCGCGGAGCCACATTCAGGGCACTCAGCTGGCAATTTAGTTTCTGCAGCGCAATGATGACAACATAGGCGATGCTGTTGACGATGCACAGTCATATGCGCATCACAACGTCGGCAATGAGCAATCCAGGCACATTCTGGACAAATTAAGGTCGGTGCAAAACCACGACGGTTTAGAAAAATTAAAACTTGTTCATCACGAGCTAGGACTTCCCGCACCATGGGTATGACATTCGTTGCTAAGCCGGCCATGGTTTTTTGTTTATTCAAATCAACAATGGCCAACTTAGGCGGGCTCGCGCCGCCAGCGCGCTGCTTTAACTGCACAATTTGGTAACGCTGGCTATATGCGCTTTTCAGCGTTTCCAACGAAGGTGTCGCACTGCCGAGAATTATGGGTATTTGTGTTTGCTGCGCCCGATGGATAGCCATATCCCGCGCATGATAGCGGAATCCTTCTTGTTGCTTGAACGATAAGTCATGCTCTTCATCAATAATGATCAAACCTAAATTTTGAAACTCACTGAAAACGGCGGAGCGTGTACCCAAAACCACTTGCGCCTGCCCCTCTCTAGCGGCTAACCACGTATGTAAACGTTGTCGATCACTCAAACCCGAGTGTAGTGCAAACACTTGTTTTTGCAGACCTGCTTGTAAACGTTGAATTAGTTGAGGCGTTAAACCAATCTCTGGCACCAACATTAAGACTTGCTGGCTTTTGTGAATTACCTGGCGCATGACATCCAGGTAGACTTCTGTTTTGCCACTGCCAGTAACGCCTTCGAGCAAAAAAACCGTAAACCGGTCAAGCCCTTTTACAATGGCATCAACACAATGGGTTTGTTCTGCATTTAAGCTGATTTGACTGACCGGGCTCGTTACTTCATATGTTTGCAAAACTTGTTCTTCATGACGGATGACTAAATTATTGTCCAACAAACGTTTAATACTGTCGCGCCAATTGGAGAACTGTTGGTTTAACTGCTCGACATTCACTCCATAAGGATGTTGCTGAATGAACCGGAAAACTGCGATTTGTTTTTTTGCCCGCGACGACAATGAGTCTATTTGCGCCGTTGAATTTATTCTCCACAAGACGGTTGTGGCGTATTCGGCAGGAATTGCCTGTTTGAGTAGATTTGGCAATGCCGCAAATATCACTTCACCTACGGCGTGATGGTAATATTCTGCTACCCACATCAACCATTGTAGCATTCCCGGACGAATGATGGCCGTAGTGTCAATCACTTCGAGCACAGATTTAATTTTTTCTGCTGATATATCGGTTTGGTTTTTTGTTTCCAAAACCACAGCCACTAATTTATTTTTGCCAAATGGCACCAATACACGACAGCCTGGTAGCAAACCGCAAAGGTGGGTTGGCACGGTATAATCAAATACCTGACGTAAAGGTTTGTCGATTGCAACACTTACAAATTGAGAATCAGCCATGGGTGGAACTCTAGCACGAGCAAGATCAAGGCTGAATGGAAAACGGTACTTTTAGAAACCTATAAAAGTCGATTTGGCGGCAACAGCTCACATGTAGCATTGACTTAATTCGCTAAGTACGCGAGACAAAATTAAAAATTTGCTTATCCACAGAAGCTGTGGATAAGTCTGTGGATGAACTGGGGTTAACAAAGCAAAGCATAACTGATTCAAGGCTTGCGCTTAAATTGTACATTTTTTGCGCTTATGTAACTTATTGTTTTAAAAGACTAAACACCATGCCGTTGATACTATTGATAAAATTTTTATTACACTAAGCCAAGTAAATGACACAAATATGACTTGTTAACAACTTAGAACTTTGCTAAGGAATAAGCGCTCACTAACCCGATCTCGGCGTTACACTAAATTCCTGCACTTCCTCCATTTGTGCCAATGTTTCCGCAAGTGTACGGAATGCGCCAGGTCGACGCGTGAAGACGGTCATTTCTAAACGAATCCATTTCCCTTCCGCTTCCAAATGATAGGTACGGCCAGTTGTTCCAAAATGGTGATAACGAATAACTTCCATGATGTCATCTTCATTCAGATGTTCTTTGCGTAGAACCCTCACAGATAATCGGCCAAATTGCAATGTAGGTAATACATTTTCGAACCAGCGAAATAAAGACAAGGTGCCTAAAGCAAGAATAGTGGCGATACCTGCGGCAACATAAAAACCCATGCCGATAAGAATGCCAATCGAGGCCGTCACCCAAATCGAAGCAGCTGTCGTGAGTCCACGAATAGTGAAGCGCTCTTTCATTATGACGCCCGCACCCAAAAAGCCGATACCGGTCATGAGACCTTGTGCCATTCGTGTTGGGTCAACCCGAATTGTGTCAATAGGCGCAGATTTAAGCAGCTCCCATTGATAAACCGTCAGTAGCATTAACATACTTGACGACATACAGACCAAACTATGTGTGCGAAACCCCGCTGGGCGACCGTTATAGCTGCGTTCCAAACCGATTAAACCACCAGCAGCTAATGCACCAACTAAACGAATTAAACTGGGAAGGTATTCTTCAAACATCGTGTTTTTATATCCTTAACAACCTAACAATCGATTAAAGCGTCCATAATCTGTTAGAACCATCAAATAAGAAAATTGTTCATTGTTTCTATGCCGTGTAAAATCTACTGCTAAATGCTTGCCGGAATCTAAAGGAAAAAACATGAGTGATTGTATCTTTTGTAAAATTGTTGCAGGGGACCTTCCCTGTGACCGCGTCTACGAAGACGAACACGTAATCGCATTCAATGACATGCATCCTCAAGCGCCTCACCACATTTTAGTTATTCCGAAAACTCATGTGGCCGGTGTCAATGACTTTAGTGATGAGCAACAACTATTATTAGGGGCCATTGTATTAGCTGCAAAAAAAATCGCTGCACAACTTAGTGTAGCGGAAGATGGGTATCGTTTGGTTATGAACTGTAATGGCCATGGCGGTCAAACCGTGTTCCATACCCATATGCACTTCCTAGCCGGACGGCAAATGCTTTGGCCGCCGGGTTAGTTGTAAAATGAATTAGAATTTCAATTTCTTCTTCAATTGATCTTTGGCTTTATCGACCTTTTTGCCTGCCTTCTTTTGTATCAAAGCTTCGATATCTTTTTGTTTGGCGGCAATCTTGTCTTCAATGACTTTTAGTTTCTTAGCGCGCTTCCCTAGTCGTTTTTCAATGTTTTGTTTTTGTTTCGCCACGCCATCTTCAACGTCTTTAAGCTCGCCTCTTACAATGCCATTCACCCGGTTTTGAATTTTCTTATTAATCGCCTGGGCTTTTTTGCCCAACAAACGATTTAATTCCTGACTGACTTTTTTGTCGATATTGGAACGCACAGCAAAATTAGGATTGCTTAGTTTACCGCTGATGGTTGCATCCAGCGTGACTTGATCAAAGCTCTGGAAAACATTTCGTAATGCTTTTTTTGTTTGTGTATTAGCTTTGGCATCGGGACTGTATTCAAAATTGACTTTGTTGCTAACCATGGCCAATTGACCATTAAGCTGATCACCTTGAATAACAAATTTCATCTCCAGGTCAGTTTGTTGAGGAATAATAGTTTGTGGTAAGCCACTATCTTTTCCTGCACCCAAACTAATTTTACCCAAATCTGCTTGTTTAGCACTCATTACCAGCTGATCTTCATCCTTGTTCTTACGATGATCGAAAACGCCATCAATAAGCCAATTATTTTTTTCCGTATCCAACTTTATTTTGGTTAATACCGGCTGACTCAAGCGATGAGGATTAGAACTCATATCACTCATGCGCCCATCAAAACTGGAAACCGAATCGCCACCACTAAATATGGCTGTTTTAATATAAAATTTTGGTGGCAACGGTTGGGTAACACTAAAACGCACATCCCGGCCTGTACGGCGTTGCTCACCAACATTTTCAAACTGATCTTCATCACTGGAGACGAATTCTTTGGCGAGCTTGAGGTAATGTAATACTTGGGAAAAGCGATCAATCGCAGCTGCACCAAACACCGCTTTACCGACATCTGAAACATCGAGATCACCCAACTTTGCGAGTTTTTTCACTTCGGCGATATCTTGTTGCGTCAACGATTTCACATCTTTCACTGAAGTTTTCACGGCCTTTAAGTCCGCCTTGGTATCCTTAACAATAGCGGAGGATTGTTTTTTAATGGAATCAACCGATGATTTCATCGACTTTAGCTGTTTAGCACCCTCTTTCAAACCTTTTAAACTTTTTAAATCGGTTTTTTCAAATGCCGCATAATCGGTTTCAAGCGTATCAATATCCTGCTCGATGGTTTGCTCATCCAGACGTTTATTAATATCGTTTAGACGTTGCTGACTGTCTTCTTTTGTGGCCCGTATAGCCTTTACAGATGCCATGTCTTCAGGCTTCATTAAAGCTTCAACATCAACATCTTTGCTCAGAGCGCTTAAATCGATTACAGGCATTTTTTCTTTTAGCTGTTCCAGTTTTGAGGCTTCGGCTTTTTTATCTTTGGCGGCTGTTTTCTCGGAGACTGGCGTCGGTGGTTGATCCGCACTTGAATCAGAACCGTCCACGGCAGAGGGCGTGCTTGGTGCCGCCTTTGGCTTCTCTAGCCAACCACTATCTTGGCGTGCAGTATTAAAATTAAGTTTTTCCAAACGCATATCTTCAATCACTAGCTTACCGGCAAGCAAGGGCATGAATTCAATTTTCATATTGGCACGGTCGGCTTCCAACATATTTTTAAATTCATGATTAGGGTCACCTATGCGCAAGCCATTGAGTTCGGCTTGCAAGGAAAAAATATCTAAATTTAAACCCTGTATATTCACTTTAGTGCCTGTCATTTGGCTCACACTGGACTCGGCAATCGATGCTAAGGTGCCATTGCGGTTCAACCAGACAAAAATAATCAGTGGCAAACTCATTACTAGGAGAACAATTAGTGCTGATTTACGCATGGCTAGTCCTCCGATTTCATAACAAGTGAAAACAAACGACTTTCCATAACCGCTCGGAATATTCGCAAACCACGTATTTTAATCATGAGTTTTTCACGATACTGAGTGACCGCCCAACTCAGCAGGAAATAAAGCGGAATGGAAAAGATAATGGCAAGTGCAGAACTGCCCATGACCACGGTATTGTTAAAGCGCGTCAACATAGCGGCAGTATTGTTATACATCGCTATCCATAAATCCTGCAATGCTGCAATATCACGCAATAACCACAAGCCCAAACTATCGAGCATGGGATCAAATAGCCAACCCACAATTGGCCCAAGCGTCGCGCCAATCATTGCCAAAGCGATATTCACATTAAAAAAGATAATCAGGAGCAATATGATAATGACTTGCAGGGGCCAGCCGGGAATTAAGCCAAAACAAAAACCCAACACAAATCCAGCCGCTAACTGGCGAGGACTGGCACTTTTTTGAATTGCACGGATGAGGTCCGCTAGCATTTTTAACCAAAACATAGGCGTCACTGGTCCCTGTTAATTATAAGTCCTTGTTCGTGATGAGCTAACAATATAGAAACGCTTAACTTGCAGGTTTCTTGCCTGGAAAAAAATAGGCCTTGCATCACTACAAGGCCTATTTTAGCGGAAATAAAAAAGTTTTAATCGTTGAAAATGAGCAATTCTTCGCCAAACTCTTGTTTATAACGTTGCGCAAACGCTTCTCGACTAAAATTATGGTTTTGTGGGCCATGACTTTCAATTTTAATCGTACCAATTAATGAGGCAATTCGCCCGGTGATATGCCAGTCTAAATCATGCAATAGACCAAAAATTAAACCTGCGCGATAAGCATCACCACAGCCGGTGGGATCAGACAATTCTCTGGCTTTAGCGCAAGGAATTTCTATGCGATGTTCTTTGGTATAAATATGCGAACCTTCACCTCCCAAGGTGACGATATATGCTTCCACCTGTTCTGCGATTTCATGAGGTGACATGCCCGTACGTTCTTGTAATAACTCAGCCTCATAGTCATTCACGGTGACCCAGGTGGCTTGTTCGATAAAACGTTTTAAATCCTCACCATCAAACATAGGCATACCTTGGCCTGGATCAAAAATAAACGGAATTTCCGCTTCGTAAAATTCCTGTGCGTGCTGAATCATGCCATCACGGCCGTCGGGTGAAACAATGCCTAAACTAATTCCCGCTGCGTCTTTAACACTGTTTTGATGTGCATACGACATTGCGCCCGGATGAAATGCGGTTATTTGGTTATCATCAAGGTCAGTGGTAATGAACGCTTGCCCGGTAAAACTGCCTGAGACTTCAGTGATGTAATTTCGACTGATGCCACATTTATCCAGCCAATTTGCATAAGGCTGAAAATCATCACCAACAGTCGCCATTGGTTTCGGCTCAGCACCAAGTAGTTTTAAGTTATAGGCTATATTCCCAGCGCAACCACCAAAACTTTTATGCATATCCGGCACTAAAAACGATACATTCAGCATATGCGTCTTATCGGGCAGAATATGGTTTTTAAAATGATCATAAAACACCATTACGGTGTCATAGGCGAAAGAGCCGCAAATCAAAGCTGTCATGTTTTACTCCACATTTAATCCGAAAAAAAATTCCAAAGCGCCATGCCCCATACTAATGCAGCAAATAATAAAGCCAAAAAGACGGCTGCCGATCCTATATCTTTGGCGCGACCTGATAATTCATGACGCTCTTCACCAATGCGATCAATAGCCGCTTCCACAGCGGAATTTAATAATTCGGTGATTAAAACTAAAACAACTACGCCGACCAGCAATAGTTGCATACTTAACTCATTTGATAAAAAAAAAGCACCTGGGATCATGAACACGGCTAATACCACTTCTTCACGAAACGCTGATTCATGCTTAAAAGCTGCTTTTAAGCCTTTAATCGAGTAACCAGTGGCGTTTTTTAGTCGTGGTAAACCGTGTACCTGTTTTTTCATTCAGCCTGCCAGCGTATATCAAGTTCTTTTGCCGCCTTCACTTCATCCAAACGGGTAACCGGCATGGTATGCGGTGCAGTGCGAACCTTATCTGCATCCGTTTGTGCTTCATGGAGAATCGTTGCCATGGCGTCAACGAATGCATCAAGTATTTCCTGCGACTCTGTTTCCGTAGGTTCGATTAACAAACACTCGGGCACTAATAAGGGAAAATACGTGGTTGGTGCATGGAACCCATAATCCAATAAACGCTTAGCAAAATCCATGGTGTTTACTTTAAGGGTTTTTGCCTGATGTTTCAAAGTGACAATAAACTCATGGGTGGCACGACGCTGTGGATAAGCCAAGTCAAAACCTTTTTCCGCTAAGCGCTTCATCAAATAGTTTGCATTAAGCGTGGCAAATTCAGCCACTCGCACCATGCCCTCTTTACCTAACAAACGAGCATAGATATAGGCACGCATGAGAATACCAGCATTTCCGATAAATGCAGACAAACGTCCCATGGTTTGTGGGCAGTCATGTTCATCTACCAGCACATACGAGGGGCCATGTTTTTCAACCATGGGAATGGGTAAAAATGGAATTAAGCGTTCACTTACACCGACAGGTCCAGCTCCCGGGCCACCCCCACCATGAGGCGTTGAAAATGTTTTGTGCAAATTCATATGAATCACATCAAAACCCATATCTCCCGGGCGTACTTTTCCAAGTATCGCATTGAGATTGGCACCGTCGTAGTACAATAGGCCGCCAACAGCATGTACCATTTTCGAAATTTTCTCGATATTGCGATCGAATACACCGACTGTGGAAGGATTAGTCAACATCAAACCGGCGGTTTGTGGTCCAATCATGGCTTCCAAGGCCTGTAAATCCACATCACCATCAGGACCCGTAGGAATTTCTTTTACTTGATAACCACACATGACTGCAGTCGCTGGGTTGGTGCCATGAGCAGCATCAGGTACTAATATTTCTTTACGTGCGGAATCATTATTAGAATCGTGGTAAGCACGAATCATCGCGACACCCGCGAATTCTCCTTGAGCACCAGCCATGGGCGCCAATGAAACCGCTTTCATACCGGTGACTTCTTTTAGAATATTTTGTAAATCGAACATACAGGCGAGAAAGCCCTGACCGGTTTTATCCGGACTCATGGGATGACGACTAGTAAACCCTGGCAACATGGCCAATTGATTACAACCCCGCGGGTTGTATTTCATAGTGCATGAACCTAAGGGGTAAAAATGTGTATCAATAGAAAAGTTTTTTTGCGATAAACGCGTGTAGTGACGCACCGCCTGAAGCTCAGACACTTGTGGTAATACGGGCATATCGTCGCGTAATAAATTTTGAGGAATCGCGGAAATCGCCACATCACTGGATTTAGTTTGTGCACGATTCAAGCGCTGATTCTGCGATTGTTCAAAGATCAACATGATTATTCCTTCACACTAAAGCTTGTAGTGCATCTAAGGCACTTTGGTAATTTGGTTCGCGGGTAATTTCACTGACTAATTCGCTGTACACCACCCGATTATCTTTATCCAGCGCCAATAAAGCGCGGGCGCATAATCCGGCAAGTGGACCATCCAGCAAAAGTACTCCGTAATCCTCAGCAAATGCGTGCGAACGCATGAGCGATAAACATTGAATATTTTTTAGGGCGTATTGTTTAACAAACCGTTGTTGGGCAAATGGCAAATCGGCAGAGACAATAATACGATGACAATTCTCATCTTCCAGACTATCGATATGCTGAGTTGAATGTGCACACACTTCCGTATCCAAACTCGGTACAATACTTATTAGCTTGGGCTTGTCGGCAAAGTCGTTAAGTGTTTTTGTTTGCAACCGACTATTGATCAATTCAAAAGCCGGTGCGGTCATCCCCACTGAAGGCAGCTCGCCATTCGTATTCACTGACTTGTTCGCTAGTTGAATTTTAGCCATTAGAGTATTTCCACCAGCGCTTGTTTGAATTTTTCAATATCAGCATCGGTTTTAGTTTCAGTAACACATACTAATAAACAATTATTCAAGTCGTCATAGGCTCGGCTCAAGTCAATACCGGCCAAAACATTAGCGTTTAATAATTTATCAATGGCCTGACTTGCTGGAATCGGCAATTGCAAAACACTTTCATGAAAAAACGGTCCGTTAAAGCGTTGCTGCACGCCATTAATTTCACATAAAGCGGAAACCAATTGTTGTGTATTTTTATAACTCTGCGTGGCTACATTACGTAAACCTTCCGGCCCCATCAGACTCATGTAAATCGTTGCAGCGGTTACCATCAAACCTTGGTTGGTGCATATATTAGAAGTCGCTTTGGAACGGCGAATATGTTGTTCCCGCGCCTGCAAGGTTAAGGTAAAACCATTCCGTCCTTGAGTATCAACCGTGCGACCAACAATACGACCCGGCATTTGCCGCACTAATGCACTGGTTGCGCATAGAAATCCAAAAAATGGTCCGCCCGAACTCATGGGTATACCTAAAGGCTGGCCATCTCCGCAAACAATATCAGCGCCCTTGCTTCCCCATTGACCTGGTGCTTTTAATAAGGCTAGACTGGTGGGATTGACCACAGCTATCACTAATGCGCCGTGGGAATGTGCCCAATCAACCAGGGCGTCGACATTCTCAAGCACTCCAAAATAATTAGGTTGGGCGATCACAAGTGCAGCAAAATCACCAGGCTCACTCGGTAAACTACTTACATCAAGCTGGCCTGACTCAACGTCAAAATCCATTGCCTCCAACGTAATGCCTTGATTGGTAACAATGGTTTTAGTGGTATCGCGATATCGTGGATTAACACTTCGAGGCATTAAAATGCGTTTGCTCTTACTTTTGCGATTTCCACGCACAGCCATGAGCACTGCTTCAGCCAATCCACTGGCACCATCATATAAGGACGCATTTGACACATCCATGCCTGTCAGTGAAGCCATCATCGATTGATATTCATAAATGAGCTGCAAGGTTCCCTGGCTAGCTTCGGCTTGATAGGGCGTATAGGCGGAATAAAACTCACCCCGCGTCGCAATTTCCCAAACTGCTGCTGGAATATGATGCTCATAAGCACCCCCGCCAGCGAAACAAAGCGCTACGCCATCTTGAGCGGCTCGCTCTCGCATTAAACGACCAACTTCCATTTCAGTTAAACCGCTAGGCACGCCTTCAATGGAATGATTTTTCAAACTCGCGGGAATTTCATCGAACAAATCTTCAATTTTGTTCGCCCCGATTGTATCCAGCATATGCCGGACTTGTTGTTCTGTATGTGGAATAAAGGGCATAACTCTACCTTTTAGTGTTCTTCTTCCGCTGCCAATGCCGTATAAGCATCGGCATCAAGCAAATCATCTAACTCAGCAACTTCACTCAGTCTTAATTTATAAATCCAACCATCGCCATAAGGACTCTGATTGATCAACTCT
>JAOUJM010000264.1 GCA_029883265.1 Gammaproteobacteria bacterium | reverse complement strand
GAGTATTCATGCCTTGAATTTCTAGATCTACCCCACCACCATGATTGCGCACCCAACCACTAAGATTGAAACGTTGCGCGAGGGTATGACAAAAGGGACGAAACCCCACGCCTTGAACCTGGCCACTAATTGTGATTCTCAGTCTGGAAATTGTGTGGTTTGGCATTGGCATTGTTAAACGTTCTAATTCCTTAATGCATGTGTTAAACAAAATTTTGAAGTTCTTTATAAAAAAATTAGATGTTGAATCCTTGCACCGCTTACAATAACGCGATTTGCAACAATTTGAAAGATGAATCGCGATTTTGGCACGGGGATTTGCAGTAGGGTTTATTGCAAATAACACAATGAAAAACCAACGAGCAAAGACGTATAGATTTAGATTTTTAGACGAGCGGTTAACTAGCATGAGTATGCTGTAGTAAACGCTCAATTATGGTAATTCAAATGCTGCAAGGCATACCAGTTTCTATTGAACGCACAATATTCTAGAAACCATGCTTGAAAATGTAAAATTTTGGGTAAAAAAATCAAGTGTGGCTAACAGTGCTAAAGTGAAGAGTTTGACCATCTTTAGGCCGTTATGGGTGCTTGTTTTTGCCAAAAAGCTGCGTTATTATAAGCCTGTCTTTAACGAAATTATCCGGACTAAGCACTCCACGAACGGGCTTATTTGCAATGAATAAGTCACAGGGGAATTTCTAAGTTCAGGTTTTACTCCTTGATTTATTCTTCGTTCTCAACTCAAAAGGAGTTTCTTATGTCTATTGAATCATTACATGGTCTGGATTTAGATAAACGTCTAATGGAAACCAATCAAACAAGTGCACTTAAAAATGCAATCGAGCAAAATAATTCAACTAAAGTCGAGCAGATTCTAGGAAACTTGGGTTATACCCAATCATCTGCGCAAGCCATGCGCAAAACATTTCTGAAAAACGGTTTGCCATTGAGCTAAACAGGTTTTAACGGGACACGGTTTGTCGTCCCGTTAAATAAAACTGTGTGCGCCAAACAAGGTGATTGAATCCGTATTAGATTCAATCATAACCTGGATAATGTTTCTTATTCGATTATTTGGCGTGCGTATTTAAAATGATGTTGTTGATGAAACTGAAAACAGGTTATTAAAACATAGCTATAGATCATTTTTGAAATAAAAAGGCAGAAACCATCATTTATTAGACTTGGTATTTACAGATTTGTAATTGTTGGGCATGAAACACTTCCTTGGTGTAGCTGATAGTGGAGTGTAAGCCTACACGCCGCATACAAAGAATCGGTTACTCTAAAAACAAATTCAATTTATCCTACGAAATCCTATCGCTAGATAGGCCTTGAGTTTGTTTCCAAAAATTACCTTACAAATACTGTAATCACTATTCGCGCTTGAGTTCAACTAGTGTTTGCCGATATTCATTGGTATATCGACATCCAAGTTTTGCACCGGAGCGCATCATGAGCCAAAATCCCGAAACCCTAACAATGGCTTTAAATGCTTTAAAAAAGCAAAGATATTTTTATGGTTTGCATGAGGAAGACTTAAATAATATTTTGTCAATTTGCAGTGTAAAAATGTCGCCTAAAGATTCGGTTCTATTTAATGAAGGTGATGCCTCATACGGCATGTTTATTTTACTGCAAGGTTCCATGTCGATTAATAATAGAAAACAAGGGAAAATACATGATCTTAGCCCCGGAGAAATATTTGGTGAAATGGGTGCCATCGGAAAAATTAAACGCACCGCAAGCGCAGTCGCTGATACGGATTGCATTGTGTTGCATATTAATCATATGCAGTTCACAAAAATTCTAAATGAGTACCCTAAAGTTGGCCAAAAGGTGATGACCAATATTTGTGAATCATTGGTGAAACGAGTAACCGAGCTAACTGCTAAGCAATAACTCAGTCTTTCTCATTTGCAGATTAATTGATTTACGTTAGAATTGGTGAAAACCACTTTCATGAGTCTGCCATGATCGCATTTATCAAACATCACAAAGTGTCTTTTTTCATACTAGTTCCTCTCGCTTTATTATTGGGCGCCTACATTGGTTTGCGTTTAAGTCAGAATCAAATTGAACAGGTGAGTGCAAAATTTCACTGACAAGGCGATACACAAGTGACAAACTTTTCACATCACCAATCGATCGACTTGTTGCTTTAATTAACCCAGGAAAGAGCGAGACAGGGCATTATTTATGCAGAACATGATCGTCGCTTTCCACTCTATAGGGATGGAAGGAGTCTCCACACAAAGAAGTTTTTTATTTACTCAGTCTTGAATTTCTTCGTGGCAAACAATTCCAAGTTTGAGGCTAATCGCAAAGTAGCTAAGTGTAACATTCATTCACGCATGGTTAGTGTTTGAGGCCATGAGCGCCCAATAGCATAGGTGCGTCCCTGCGGTCAATTTGTATATGCTCGATAAGCACTAGTTTTTGGGAAAGGTCAGTCCCAGTGGTTCGAGTTTATTGGATACCGTCACTTACCAAACGACGGCTTATAATTCATTTTAATGCCTTCTTTGATTAGTAGGATCATGAGGCTGGTTTTTCTTCGTGCATGAGCATGTCCATGAATTTTTCAAATCGGCGCTGTCTGGTGTCGGCATTCTTAGCACTAGTCAGACCGTAAGCGATGACATACTGATTCGATTTATTGAGTGTTTCAAAAAATTGTTTCGCCTTTGGCTTGTTTTCGAGTGCTGCTAAAAAATCCACTGGCACTTTCATTTCACTTGCCGTATAGGCGTTCTCCCAGCGGCCATCCGTTTGGGCGGAACGAATATGCACCAGTCCAGGTTCTTTCATGCGACCTTCGCTTATCAAACGCTCTGCATGTTCTCTGTTCCGTTTCGACCAATTACTTCGAGCTTTCCTCGGAGTGATGCGCTGGATGTAGGCTTGGGAATCAAGAGACTTCTTAACACTATCAATCCAGCCCCAGCACAAAGCCTCGATTACGACATCATCCCAAGTCACGCTTGGAATACCCGTTCCTTTCTTAAATATCTTCACCCACAGTTCACTTTCGGTGGCATGATTCTCTTTAAGCCATTGGCCGAGATCGGTCGGCAATACAAAGGTCCTTACTTTCGCTGGATCGTGTTCAGGCATGAAACTAAATTCTCCACGGTATAGCGTTTACATTTGAGAGACCAATTGTCTCACCACACACCTTTACCGGTGAACTTTAATATACCATTTCGGTTTTATTCTACCAAAATCTTTGCGCAGGTTGGTTTTTAAAGACTTTTTAGAATCGAGAACATAAGTCTCCGACCCTTCTCGAACAAAAACAGCCCAATGCCAATACGGCTTTGCTTTTTCAAGATGCCATTTCGTGGAAAGCAAGGCACAGTCAGGAAGCGAGGCCCAGTCTGAAAATGTTTTTTCTTCGTTGTCTGTTTTAATACCGAAGGTGCTTAATAGATCACGAATATGCTGCGGGTCTGACCATAATGATGAGTCTTGTGCAAATATGCCCATCTTATTGGCAATTATTTTTGTCTCATTATAGGAAAGTCCTGCAATCGCCGCAGCGCTTGCAATACCACAGCCGGTTATTTCTTCTTGGACCACTGGTTTCATAGTTTTTAATCTCTATAGTTACATCAGCAAGATCGGCTGTCTTGCTATACCTGTTTATACATGTTCAAGATTTTCCAACCGATACCTAAGCACTAAATATACAGTAACAAGGACAAAAATAAGAATGGCTATACTTGATATGACCAGTGTAATTCCCATTCCTGTAACTAGATACTGAACCACTGCATAAAACACTGCCATTAGCGAAACTGCAGTCCATATTACTCATGAGCGTAAGGACAAGTCATTACTGGATTTTGTTCTCACTAATTTTCGCCATTGTGGCAGATAACCAATTAAAGACAAGATGGGAATGAAGCTTTGTAAAAAATTAGCGGTGTTTATTATTGAATTAGATGGCATTCGCGCTCCAATTTAGTTGTCTAAGGCTATACTATTGTCATGCGCGACGAAAGAACCGTCTCAACAAGTACCGTGTTATGCGTTTGATTTATCAGGCATGTCAATTTGAATAAAGATCATAGAAACGAGGATGAGCAGAATGCCTGGCAGCAATACGCTGTTAAAATCATCCAATCCCATTATCAAACTCATGATGATAACAAAAAAAGGTGTCAAAAACCCATATGCAGCAACTTTCGTCGCTCCAATCTTTAGGGTGCTGAAGTTAATAATAAAAAATGTTATCTGTGTAGAAAATATTGCCAAATATAACGTGCCGAGATATACACTATTATTTATTTGACTCCAATCAATCTGGGCAAAGCTTGTGATCGATAATAAAAATAACCAGACACTGCCAGAAACAAGCACCCAATAAGTTAATACCATCATTGGTTCTCCACAATGCAGACGCTTAATCATTGGGTCATAGAGACTTAAGCTTATGCAGCCCAAAATAAACACCAAGTCGCCATAATTTAAATGTAAACCAAGCAATAAATTTATGTCACCACGAAAAACCACCCACAACGCACCCATGGTTCCAATGATGAGTCCGACGATACGGAAAAATTTTGTTATTTCCTTATTAATAAAATAGGCAGCGATTGCGGTAAAAGCGGGTACCAATGTATATAATGCACCAGTGTTCACAACACTAGTAAATCGTAGACTTTCAAACATACACCAGAAGAATGCAGCCAATGGGACACCCAGGGCTGCATAGCGCCACAGGGCATTAACCGAGGGGAAAGCAAACCCGTGTCTACGAATTACAAAAGGAAGAAATAGAAAAGATGCCAGCAGAAATCTAAAAAACATTAAAACTGAAGCTGGAAGTTCATTCGTAATCAACGCGCCTACAGGAAAAGAACTCGCGGCCAAAATAATCGCTAACATCATTAATCCATGAACATAAAATTGGGAACTATCTGACGTTGGTTTGTTTATCAATTTGCATCCTTTTTTCTAAGAACAGTTTCATCAGCGGGTTTTGCTTTATGCGATGCATTTTTTGCCTTATTACTCACTGAATTGCTCATTGGTTCTTGTCCACAGAGTGTTACCAGCAGAGTTACCATGACACTCATATAACTATACACAACTATCCTACACCCAGTCCAACCTGAGTTAATTGTTTTCTAACACAGGCAAACGGCGATTTATCCATAAAACGAGTTCTATATTTTTAATTCGATAGAAGTGGTTAGAGTTGAACACTGGCGCTGGAGTAGTTCAAACTGTGACACTAAGCTAGTGACTAAACAATACTTTTGATTGCTGACTCGAATAAACTTTTGCGACAACGTTATTGACAATGGTTGAATTCGTTTGATGTGCCCCAGCATGCGCGGAGTCGATAATTATTCTTGGCCTTTCATATGTTGCAGCTACGCCGAGGGGTTTGTATTAAGACGGTTGAGAATGACAGGCATGCTAGTGGATATTGCGCTACGCCTAGATTCTCCTCCTCAAGAACTTAAAAATGCTAGTAGGGCGCAACAACAAACAATTTATTTGATGGGCATGTGCATTGAAAAAACAATTAATATTCTGCATTAAAATAAAAAACCCCAGCACAAAGGCCGGGGCTAAAGGGGTTGAATTATGCAGCTTTGCTCAATGTGGGCATTTCGGTCACGACATCATCGGGTTTATTGGGTGATGATCCGCGTACAATAGGTGTTGATACTTGCATTAATCCCTCATAACCAATAATCGCTTGAGTCACTAAGGCAATCGAAACCAAGTGGGCATAAGCAGCCCAAATAGTGGCAACCGGGGGTTGTGCGATTGCAACAATTGACACCGTTAAACCGATCAATAAGCCAATGGTGTTAGTGATGACTTGCGGTTGGCGGATAAAACGAGAACCTTGTACTACAGGGATAACACGTTTACCTAAGATTGCAAGTGAGACTAATAACACGCCTATACTATTGGCAATGGCCATCCATATTGTGGTGGCAGGCGGGTCCGCCATAGCTGTGACGATCACGCCAAAGCCTAAAACAAAATAGACAGCGCGTTGAATTGAACTGGTGTCTTTGACTAAACTAGTGTGTGCTTGAAAAGAAATTACATTTTCCATCGTTGTATCTCCAAGATTGATTATTAAGTTCGACGTCGGTTTAGAAGCTAAACATTTGTCTGGTATAATCATCGTCTATTAGCAACTAAAAGAAAAATTGAAAATCTA
>JAOUJM010000048.1 GCA_029883265.1 Gammaproteobacteria bacterium | reverse complement strand
TTTCTCAATCATTTTCTGCAAATCAATACTGTTCTTTTTGAGTATATCGGTGACTTCTTTCTGATGACTGGATAAGGGGCCAGTGACGCCTTCAGATAAGAGTTCTGCACTTTCCCTGACTGCCGTGAGGGGAGTTTTGAGTTCGTGGGACACATAATGCAGAAACTTACTTTTCTTTTCTTCTAGGTATTTCAAACGGGTGCGCAACCAATTGATGCGTTCTCCCAGATACTCCAAATCGCGGGGGCCGGTAACTTTGACCTCTTCATCAAAATCGCCGGCACCGATTTTTTTAATCGCCATGTCAATTTGCCGAATAGGTCGGGACAATAACACCACGAACACCACAATAAAGATAATGACGCCAGGGATGACCGCTAATAATTCCCAAAAAATAATATTACGTGCCTGACGGGAAATATTCTGCATCATGGTCATTTCGGCATCGATTACCGCGTTACTATCACGCAACAATGCCTGCGCCGCTTCAGTTAAGGCGATAAATTCCTGGGCATCAACATTCAATGATTTTGGCGACTTGTTTGATTTGTTTAAGCGCTGATAAAGATTGATTTCTAATTGATTGAGAATATTTAATCGATCTTTGAGATTAAGATCTAGTAATAAAGGCTCAAGCTCAATTGCAGTTTTTTCGTAGGCTTCGTGTCGTGACAAATAAGATTCATAAAACAAAGGATCGCCCAATACAAAATATTGGCGAATACTGCGTTCCATCCCAGCGATTTGTCGCAACAAAACTCGTGTGTTCTGCGTTGCTTGCACAGCGCGATACACTGACTCCTCGCTTTGACGCGTGAGCTTGTCGACAAAAAATGCCCCAGTGATAAACGCAATGATCAATGGCAACGCGACCAAAGAGAAGCCAGCAATGACCAATTCGAAAAATGACTTAGGATGTCCGATACTTCGGTTTTTCCACTTCATCGTATTCTAATGCTCTTTTAAAATTGGCGGCCCGCTTTTTCGCCATGCTAATAACCAAGCGTTCTACGCTGGTAATATCTACAATCAAACCATGTTATTTTACTAAGCATGGGTTTTGCCAATATTAACACGTAAAGCCGTTTGTGTTTCTGGCGAACCGCAGTATTTGGCTGATCCGATTACGAATTCCGGGTATTATATCCCGCTTTAGATGATTACACTAATAAGGGATTTCCCGCGTTTTACCCATGAAGCCGATAAAACTACTTATTCTTAGCGACTGCCACCTTGAAGCGCAGCCCCAACCGAACGCACCATCATCTGTTAGTAATATTGCCTTTGAAAAAGTCGTACAAAATATAAAGCAATGTTGTAGCCATCCGTCGTCTCAAGCTGCGTTTGATTTAATCATTGGCTTAGGTGACATATGCCAACACGGTGACCTGCAAAGCTATTTATATTTCAAGACGCAAATTGAAATGTTGCAACCTGCAGATTATGTTGTGTTACCCGGCAATCACGATATTAGCGCGACTATGGTAAAAGTATTTGATAAAAAAAGCGTACAGTCGATGCAAGTTGCGTCTTTCGGAACGCTTCAGCTCATTATGCTAAACAGTCAGTGGCCGAATAAGGAAGCTGGTCGATTAAGTCCCGATTTAATGCAAACACTTAAACAACAACTCAGCGAACAACAGTGCTTAAGCACACTTATTTTTTTACATCACCCTGTGCTCAACTTGGACACGCCTTGGATGGATAAGATTGCTTTAACAAATGCTCAAGCGTTTTTGGATTTATGTGTACAATTCCCTCATGTGAAGGCGATTGTGCATGGACATGCCCATCAGGATCGGGAATTAAGCTATCAGCATTTAGCTATTCATAGTATTCCCTCGACTGCGTATCAATACAAACCCCACTGTGAAGACGTGGAAATTGATTCCGGCGGCCCAGCCTATGCAATTATAACTAGTGATGAACAGCAACAAATTAGACGACAAACGGTTTATGTGGATTAAAAATTTATTTTTTGCCAAAACAACAATTTCACAAGTCTTGTTTTTTTTAGTATTGGCTTTGATCTGTTTAACAATTAAAACTATCAGCGGTTTGGATGAGTTGCTTTTATACGACCGTTATAGCATCGAACATGGCGAATATTGGCGCTTATTTAGTGCACATTTAGTTCATCTTAGCTGGAATCACACCTTAATGAATCTCGCGGGTTTGTTTTTTGTTTTTCTATTTTTCTCAGCTAATCTTTCTGCCCTATCATGGTGGACATTATTGGTTTGCAGTTGTCTCGGCATCTCTGCGGTCATGTATTTTTATTATCCTCAAGTCAACGCCTATGTAGGTCTTTCCGGGGTACTCCATAGTTTGTTCATCAGTGGCGCACTAATGCATTGGGCACGTCAGCGTTTTGAGAGTGTCGCCGTCTTATTATTTTTTACTTTCAAAATAATCTGGGAACAAATCAAAGGTCCTATGCCTGGCTCGGAATCTATGGCAGGTGGACCGGTTTTAACCGAGGCGCATATGGTTGGCGCATTGATAGGTTTGTTGTTTGGAACCGTGTTAATGTTGTGGATTAAACGCCCAACTTAGGCACTTTTTTGCGTTTGATCGTCTTGATCATCGTTTTGCTTGGCCTGTTCTCTGATTTTTGCTTCAGCTTTTTCTTTGGACTTGGCTTTATTTTGGCGTGCTGCTTTATTTTTTGCAGCGAGTCGGTCAGCAAGAATTTTCGCTACATTATGCATGATCACATAACCTAGGCGGGGGAACTTCTTAACCATTTCATGAAGTGTTTTGGCTTGTAAATGCAATAAAACACTATCATTTTTAATAATCGCAGTAGCAGTACGATCAACATCAGCAACCAAACCAATTTCACCGATAATTTCTCCGCCGTTCATTGTATGCACCGTACCAATGCCTTCGACATTGACATCGATTTTGCCCGACAATAAGACAAACATACTGGCGCCATTGTCACCTTGATTAAATAATACCTCGCCTTCGCGCACTACCGTGCTCGAACACATGGATAGCACTTTGAGGTATTCCTCCTCAAGCAAACCCTCAAATACTGGAATTTTTTTCAGGATTGTTACCGCTTTGGCGCGGGCAATCTGTTTCTCTTGCAACTTTTTCACAATATCCTTATTGCCTCTATCGTTTTCTACCCAGGGTCTTACCCAGTAAAAAATTCACGACTTCTATAGTATCGGCAGGATATGTTCCAGACTAAACCATTCGCTGGGTGCAAATAAGCGCTTGAAGTGTCACTTGTTTACTAAATCAGCGGTTGTTATGCATTTCCAAAACTTGATGTGCCTGACTTGCAAGCATTTGTTTAGCGCTATCATTGCGTAAGTTTTGAATGTGTTCGAGATATTCTGGTGTTACATCACCCGTAACATACTCACCCGTAAAACAAGAGGCATCGAACTTTTCAATTTGGCTATTGCTACGATAGGAAGCTGCGCGAATCAAATCATCAATATCTTGATAAATGAGACGATCGGCACCAATGGCCTCAGCGATTTGTACATCATCGCGCTGGTAGCCAATTAATTCATCGGATGTCGGCATATCGATACCATACACATTAGGAAAACGAACGGGGGGTGCTGCCGACGCGAAATACACTTGTTTAGCTCCAGCTTCACGTGCCATTTGAATGATTTGCTTCGATGTGGTGCCACGCACGATAGAATCATCAACTAACAATACATTCTTTCCTTTGAATTCCAACTCGATCGCATTGAGTTTTTGTTTGACTGATTTTTTTCGCTGTTTTTGCCCGGGCATTATGAAAGTGCGGCCAATGTAACGATTTTTAATGAAACCTTCGCGGTATTTTATGTTTAGGGTATTTGCCAGTTGCAGTGCAGTGGTACGACTCGTATCCGGAATAGGAATCACTACATCTATTTCATAATCCTTCCATTCACGAATAATCTTTTGTGCTAAGTACTCACCCATACGCAAACGTGCTTTATACACTGAAATTCCATCCATGATGGAATCCGGTCGTGCGAAATACACATGCTCAAAAATACACGGTGTGTAATGGGTTTGCTCAGCGCATTGTTGTTGGAACAATTGACCATCAGCCGTAATAACAATCGCTTCGCCTGGTGCTACATCACATATGGTTTCAAAACCTAAAACATCCAATGCGACACTCTCCGAGGCAATCATATATTCAACGCCGTTTTCACTTTCGCGTTTGCCATAAATTAAGGGACGAATTCCCCATGGATCGCGAAATCCGACAATGCCAAAACCGGTAATCATAGACACAACCGCATATGCACCTTGACAGCGTTTATGCACAGCTTTAATAGCTTCAAAAATAACATCATGTGTTAGATTCAAATTGCCCCGTGACTGAAGCTCATGAGCAAAAACATTGAGTAAAATTTCTGAGTCAGAATCCGTATTGATGTGACGCATATCATCGCGGAAAACATCTTTTTTAAGGTCAGCTGAATTTGTGAGATTGCCATTATGCGCCAGCGATATTCCATAAGGTGAATTCACATAAAATGGCTGGGCTTCAGATGAAGATGAGGAACCTGCGGTGGGATAACGTACATGGCCGATACCGATATTTCCGCGAAGACGCAACATATGTTGCGTATCAAACACATCACGCACCAAACCGTTGTCCTTGCGCATATAAAAGCGACCGCTTAAATCACATGTCACAATACCCGCTGCGTCCTGCCCTCGATGTTGTAAAACCGTCAAAGCATCATAAATAGCTTGATTCACTTCGGATCGGGCTACTACGCCAACAATACCGCACATGTTTATTCCCCTATTAATCTAGTCCAATGCCAAATGAGTGGAAATATCATTCGGCAAAGCTCCACGCAATAATATTTCTATGTCGTCGTAATAACCTAAAAGTACAGATTGCCGCCACCAATCTTCCTTGACAACGTCATTGCCGCCAGAAAGTAAAACAATAAGCGAAACCACTACCATGACTATGATACCGCCACGCGCCGCGCCGAATAACATGCCAAAAAATCGATCATCCATGCTACCAAGGCCGGTGTTTTTTAAAAGCCGTATTAATATTGAATTGAGCGGCGAACAAACGAGTAGACCGGCTATAAAAAGCAAAATAAATGCGATCACATCCCGTAGATTTGCAAACGGGATCCAGTCCGTTAAGAAATCGGATATTTGATGAAAATAACGACTCGCGAACCATGCTGCAGCGACCCAGGCAATGAGCGATAGCACTTCGCGCAGAAACCCTCGGATAAAACTAATACCCGCTGAAATACCAAGTACTGATAAAATCGTTATATCGATGGCGTTCATCTAGCGCCCAAATCATGCCCTGCGCTGCTTGCAACAGCGGGCTAATAATACACCTTTTCGGTTAATTTGACGACTATGGTTCATGTTTTATCACTTGCCCCTTCATGCCGGTTTCTTTGAACAATATTTCACGAATAACTTCCGCACGTTTTACGCTCATCTCAGGCCCTACTCGCAAACGCCATACCGTTGTTTCATTTTGCTGAACTTGTTTTAAATAGGTGGGATAGCCTTTTTGACGTAAATCATTAACCAATGCCTGTGCCTTGGATTTTGCTTTAAACGCACCGAATTCAATCATCCATACCAAGGTCGCACCATCAACTCGTACTTTGGGCTGAGATTCATTAGTCGATGACACTGCTTCTAGAGCGATATCACCTGGCCGATAAAACACCCCGTCTTCGGATAAACGATGCACCATCGACTCCAAATCATCGGGTAAAGGTGGAATGTTGCTGCGGCTCGTGCCTTTGGAGCCAAATTCTGGAAGATTAAATAATAGCGGGACAAATATTACAGCCAGTGAACTTATAGCAATGGCTGACAGTACTCGATGATGAGTGATAAATTTGGCCATTACAAAATCGCTAAGGCTGCTGCAACCGTGTAGAACGAACCAAAAATAACAATTCGATCGGTTATTTGGCTGTGATGTCGGGTGGTATCGATAGCGGTCTTCATATCATTAAAACAACGTGGCTTAACTTCTAAACGTAGTATAGATTGTATTGCCCTTGATGTTTCTTGCGCATCTCGCGCACGAGGACATTGCAGTTGCACGACAAACCATTCGGTGACCTCTTTTTTCAAAGGCTCTACCATGGCCGCCAAATCTTTTTCTTGCAACACAGCAATGATCGCAATAGTTTTGCCAAAATGTGTATTGAGTTTTAGATTCTTTGCGAGTTCCCTTGTAGCTGCGGGATTATGCGCCACATCGAGAAAATATTCTCTGTCTTTGTTAATACGCTGCCAACGACCCGGTAATTGAGTTTGTTGTAACCCCACACGAATATTATTTGCACTTATCGGATGCTTTGCGCCAATGCAACTCAAGGCTTGTAAAACAGTTGAGGCATTCTGAAATTGATGATTACCACGCATGGCAGGAAAGGGTAATGCGTAGTATTTTTGCAAACCATTCCACCACGACCATTGTTGGTTCATAATGGCATAATGAAAATCTTTTTTAATCAGATACAACTCGACTTGTTTATCTTTGGCAATAGTCAATGCATTCGACGGTGGATTGAGATCACCTAACACCAGCGGTTTACCCGTTCGGGCAATCCCCATTTTTTCCATCGCGACCGACTCACGTGTATCGCCCAGCCACTCCTGGTGGTCTAAATCGATGGATGTAATCACTGCCACATCGGGATCGATGATATTCACCACATCAAGACGCCCGCCTAAGCCGACTTCCAACAAAATGATATCCAGTGGCTGTTTGGAAAAATAATTAAAAGCGGCTAGACTGCCAAATTCAAAATAAGTGAGTGTTGTTTCACCTCGGGCCTGATCCACTTGTTCGAAACAAGCGCATAACTCCGCATCGTTAATCATTTCGCCATTCACACGAATACGTTCGTTATAGTGCAATAAGTGTGGTGAGGTGTAGCTGCCAACTTTGTATCCAGCATCTAATAAAATCGCCTCCAACATGGCCACAACCGACCCTTTACCATTGGTTCCAGCAACACTTATGATGCTTGCAGATAATCCCCGGGGGAGTAATTGTTGATAAACCGGACGTACACGATCCAAACCCAATTCAATATTTTTAGGGTGCAGTGTTTCTTGCCACGCCAACCATTGCTCAACACGTTTAAATCGCATCGGCTTATCTCAATTTCAGGCTAATAGGGAGTGGCCTCATTCATGAACATGGCCATTACTTTGGAAATACGATCACGTAAATCGCGGCGATCGGCGATAAAATCAATAGCGCCGTGTTCAAGTAAAAATTCACTGCGTTGAAAACCTTCGGGTAAGGTTTCACGTACGGTTTGCTCAATAACCCGCGGCCCGGCAAAACCTATTAAGGCATTGGGCTCAGCGACATTGATATCACCTAACATGGCAAAACTGGCCGATACACCGCCCATGGTTGGATCAGTTAACACCGACACAAATGGGATGCCACGTTTGCGCAATTGCGCCACGGCGGCACTGGTTTTCGCCATTTGCATGAGGGAGAATAAAGCCTCCTGCATACGTGCGCCGCCACTGGCAGAAAAACAAACCAATGGAATATGTTCTTTCATACTAACATCAGCGGCGCGCACAAAACGTTCACCCACTACCGAGCCCATGGACCCTCCCATGAAGCGAAATTCAAATGCAGCGGCAACCAAAGGAAAACCTTTTACCGCGCCTTTCATCGCAACTAAAGCGTCTTTTTCACCGGTAGCTTTTTGCGCTTGAATCAAACGGTCTCTATATTTTTTGCTGTCTTTAAATCGCAGCACATCATCAGGTTCGATATTGCCACCAATTTCCAAACGCCCATCTTTATCGAGAAATGTATCGAGGCGTCGACGCGCACCAATACGCATATGGTGATTACACTTGGGACACACATCTAAATTGCGTTCTAAGTCTGCACGAAATAATACAGCGCTACAGCCAGTGCATTTTGTCCACAAACCCTCAGGCACAGCCCGTTTGTTTGAAGTGCTGGTACGTAAACCAGAGGGGAGAATTTTTTCAAACCAACTCATAAATAGAAACTCTTTCCTTAAACTGTTTTTTCCACTTGCGCTACGGCTTGGCGCAAAGACTTCACAAACTGACTCACCTGGCTGAGTATGGCATCACGATTATCACCCGCTTGCTGTGATTGTTGAATAATCGCGCTACCGACAACCACTGCATCCGCAACTCCAGCCACGGCCGCGGCTGATTGTGGATCTTTAATACCGAAACCGACGCCTATGGGTAAATTTAAATATTGCCCTAACTCATTGAGTTTAGTCTGCACCGCCGCAACATCAATGGTTTTTACACCGGTGACACCTTTGAGCGAAACATAATAAACAAAACCTTTTGCAACTTTTGAAATCAATTGTACGCGCTCAGTTGTAGTCGTCGGTGAAATTAAGAAAATGGGTGCAATTTGCGCGGCCTCAAAAGCCTGTAGCAACTCTTCGCCCTCTTCGGGTGGTAAATCCACACTTAACACACCATCAACTCCGGCCTGTTTAGCTGCCTTGGCGAAAATCTCATAACCCATGACTTCAATGGGATTGAGATAACCCATTAGAATTATCGGTGTATGTTGATTATCCCGGCGAAACTGCTCAACCATGGATAATACATTTTTCATTGTGACCCCATGTGCTAAAGCACGTTCACACGCGGCTTGTATTACAGGTCCGTCAGCCATTGGATCTGAAAACGGCACTCCTAGCTCAATCATGTCCGCACCTGAGTTCACTAGCTCGTGCAATAATGGCACCGTCAGCTCCGGGTTAGGATCGCCAGCGGCGATATAAGTGACTAATGCAGAACGTTTTTCCTGTTTTAAACTGGCAAAACATTGATCGATTCGGTTGCTCATACTTTAATGCCCTCAAGTGCTGCAACCGTGTGGATGTCTTTATCACCACGACCTGAAAGATTGACTAAAATAATTTGCTCAGGACTCATTTGTTTGGCTAATTTTGCCGCATGTGCCAAGGCATGGCTGGATTCCAAAGCGGGCATTATACCTTCTGTTCGTGTAAGTGCATGGAAAGCTTCAAGAGCCTCATCATCATTAATCGAAACATAATGAGCACGTCCCTGATCTTTTAACCACGCATGTTCAGGACCGACACCAGGATAATCTAGCCCTGCAGAAATCGAATGGGTCTCAATGATTTGACCGTTATCGTCTTCCATTAAGTAAGTGCGATTGCCGTGTAACACTCCTGGTCGACCCGCGCATAAGGGGGCTGCATGTTGTCCCGACTCGACACCATGACCACCACCTTCAACACCAAAGATTTTCACATCCGAGTCATCAAGAAATGGGTGAAACAATCCAATAGCATTCGATCCACCACCGACACAGGCGACTAAAGCATCAGGCAAACGCCCGACCTTATCCAGCATCTGTTGACGCGCTTCCCGACCAATCACGCATTGGAAATCCCTAACCATTTGCGGATAAGGATGTGGACCAGCGACCGTACCAATAATGTAAAACGTATCGTCAACATTGCTGACCCAGTCACGCATAGCTTCATTCAAAGCGTCTTTTAAAGTTTTGGAACCGGATATTACGGGTACCACGGTCGCGCCTAGTAACTTCATACGGAATACATTAATTGCTTGGCGTTTGACATCTTCCTCGCCCATGTAAACCACGCACTCTAGGCCCAGACGTGCGGCTACCGTTGCTGATGCAACACCATGCTGACCTGCGCCAGTTTCGGCGATAATACGAGTTTTACCCATGCGCTTGGCTAATAAAGCCTGACCAATACAGTTGTTCACTTTATGCGCGCCCGTGTGATTAAGGTCTTCGCGTTTCAAATAGATCTGCGCGCCACCAATAACTTCACTCCAGCGACTGGCGTGATACACCGGACTGGGGCGACCCACATATTCTTTTAGATCCAGCTCTAATTCCGCGAGAAATTCTGGATCGTTTTTGTAGCGTTCATACGCCTGAGTAAGTTCGTCTAACGGTTGCATTAGCACTTCTGCAACAAAACGCCCGCCGTAAACGCCGAAATGGCCACGTTCGTCGGGTAATGCGCTATTATGCGCGTTTAAGTTGGTCACCTTGTTTTACACCTTCCACAAATTGACGCATGAGTTTTGCGTCCTTAATACCTTTGTCTGCCTCTACGCCGCTGCTGATATCAACCGCATAGGGTTTCACTTGGGCCACTGCTTGCGACACATTATCACAATTCAGCCCTCCGGCGAGCACAATTGGTTTGTCCATACCAGTAGGAATCATCGCCCAATCAAATACTTTGCCACTTCCTCCACTTTGTCCTTGGCGGTGACTATCAAGCAATAGTCCTGCAGCGCTGGCATAATCTTGTTCAGCCTGCAGCAATGCAGATGCAGCAGCATCGCCCATGGCAACCACTTTGATATAGGGTTTATGCCATTGAACGCAAAAAGCCTCATCTTCGCTGCCATGAAATTGTAATAAATCCAAAGGGATATTACCAAGCACTTGTTCGATATTGGCGGCGCCTGTGTCCATAAACAAACCTACGGTTTGCACGAAGGGCGGTAATTGAGCGAGAATTTGCTGGGCTTTTTGCATTGAGACATAACGTGGGCTGCTCGGCACAAAGACGAAACCAAGCGCATCCACTCCCAGTGCGACGGCTTGTAGCGCGTCTTCAAGACGGGTAATTCCACAGATTTTTATGCGGGTTCGATTCAGTTGCATTTGTCGCCAATCAAAACCCCACAATTTACCAAACTGGATCAAATCGTGGAAGCTGTGGCAGGTGAAATTCTTCAGGATAAGTAATTTTTTGCAAATATAAGCCATAAGGAGGTGCAGTGACCCCACCTAAAGCGCGGTCTTGATGGTCTAAAATGGTTTTTGCCCAATCCACCGGCTGTTTACCGGCACCAATATCCATTAAGACACCTGCGATATTTCGCACCATATGATGTAGAAATCCATTAGCTTCAATGCTCATGTAGATAAAATGTCCACGACGGTAGAGTTGCAAGTCGTTGACTACCCGTACCGGTGAGTGAGCCTGACAGGCTAAGGCTCGATAAGAGGTGAAATCATGTTCACCGATCAAACATTGGGCGGCTTCAATCATGCGATCTACATCGAGTGAACGATATTCCCAAGTCGTGCGATGAGATAAAAATGTAGGACGCACATTTCGATTAAAAATGACATATACGTAACGACGTCGTTCGGCGGTGAATCTTGCGTGAAAATCTACACTAATAGGTTTTGCCCATAACACGACAACAGATTTCGGCAAATTGGTATTAGCGCCAAACACCCAGCTACGCTCGTCACGATAAGCTTCCGTATCAAAGTGAATCACTTGTTCCATGCCATGCACGCCAGTATCAGTACGGCCAGCACATAAAACGCGGACTGGATGATTAGCGACTCGCGATAAGGCTTTTTCCACGGCTTCCTGTACCGTATTACGTGAGTGTTTTTGCACTTGCCAGCCATAATAGGGCGAGCCATCATATTCAATTCCCATGGCTACGCGCATACGTTCATACCCATAGGCTCAGTAACGGCAACACCATTAAAAGCAACCATTCGTACCAGCGTGGACGTGTAGGTTGCAACAGAATTTCCCTAGGTTTTTCTACCTGGTGATTAAACGCGGATTCGAAGTAGCCATAAAGTTGATCACTAATAATTTGCAGACGTTGTCTAAAACCTTTGGGATGAGACACCGTCGGTGTTTGCTTTTCTAATAGGGGCGCTTGGAAATACTCCAGCGTCAGCAATAAACGTAAGGCAAATTTTTCGGCTTGAAATCCCAAAAACTTTGCCGGATATACTGATAAATAAATGCCATACACGAGTTGCTGGCGTGATGTCAGTAATAATAACAAATACACTAACCAGCCGATGAACACCAATAACAACATACGTTGTGAGCCCAGACTTAAGCCTTCAACACTGGGCGAGAAATCATGCCATGGCGGCCACAGCAATTGGCCTGGTGTAAACCAGAAAAACAGAATAGCGATGGAGAGAAGCAAAAAGCGCATGCGCTTAATATATAACATGAAATCAACAAATTTAAATTTAGGAATAAATAGACTGATTAAAAGCACTGATGCTACGAACGCGCTTAACAATTGCAGCGTCAACTGACTAGCAAACATTATGAGACTAATGAGTAACAAAATTCGAGTTAAGGCATGCATAGGCAAACCAACAAATTAAAGTTTAGCTAGGGGTTTTGGCAGCGGACAACAAAATTCTAGCTTCTTTCTTTTGTCGCGTGTCACCTTCTTCTAACACTTCAGTCAACAAATCACGTGCGCCTTCATCATCACCCATCTCGATATAGGCCTTAGCCAAATCGAGTTTAGTACCCACCTCATCAGCGAGTAGGAAAAATGTGCTTTCATCGAATTTGTTGCTCACTGCTTCGTTGTCGTCAGGCTCATTACTGACTTCGCTAGTCTCGGTTGTTGCTTTGGATTCATGCGGAATATCAACAAAGTCGCTGGCCAATTCTTCAAACTCAGACGCGTGGGACTGAACTTCATTATCTTCCATTACCGACTGTGCGATTGCACTCAAGGCTTCTTCTTCCTCTTCAGCCGCGTGTTCATTGACTAATTCTGCATCACTATCATTATCCGCATGTAAATCAATATCAATTTCACCCGAGGATGTCACTTCGATATTATCGACACCGGGTTGTTGCTGATCTTCAACTGCATCTTCCACTACTTCATCTATGGCAGCGTCTTCCTCTTGTGCATCGATGAGACTACTCTCCAAAGCCGAATCATGTTCAGACACAGCGTGAGTTGAAGCATCCTGCAACGCTGCATTGTCTGCACTAAATGCAGTATCAGCCATATCAATAGCACTTTCACTATCAAATATTTCTGATGCAGCTTGTTCGGAATCCTCATCTGACACTATCAAAGAATTATTTTCACTCACAACCGTTTCATTATCGACTGACGATGACTGTTCGTCTGTTGTTGCCGCTAATTGGGTTTCATAGTTAGTTGAATCATCAATAACCAGCGCTGCATTTTCAAGGTTACTAGACTCAGCTGGCTCAAGATCAACACTGTTGGGTTCACTGATAATCGATTCGATTTGTTCATCACTAATAGCAGCATCAATGGGCTCACTACTCATTTCTGAATCAAGTGTAATGACGTTACTCTCAGACTCAGTGGCGTGAGTGTTGCTTAATTCCACGTCATCTTCATCATCAGCTGCGCTCACAAAAGAATCATCATCCTCTACAATACTTAAATTCGATGCATCAAAGGCTAAATCGTCGGCGTTTAAAATATCTGATGCTTGTTCAGAAAGATGATCGTTTAATACCGGGGCACTGTCTAACCCACTAAGTTTTATCTCATCTTCGACACTTTCTTCAGCTTCAGTATCGTCTACTAATTGTGTTTCAGCATATTCCGTGGCCATACGACTGAGTTCGGATGGCAGAATGTCAAACGCGGTTTCCACAGCTTCAGACGTAGAAGTGGTTTCTCCAACGTTGCTTTCTGTAGAACGGGAATCATCACTGTCGGTGAGTAACGAGGTAGCATCTAACTCGCTAGCTTCAATGCTTGAAATAGCATCTTCGGGCAACGGCTCTTCGGTTACAGAGGAAACAAACACATCTTGTCCCCCATCGACATCAAGTTCAGTCTCGACCCCAGCGCCTAAATCGAGCTCTTCATAAGTCGCCTGACTTTCAGACACATCCTCACCAAAATCATCATCTAAATCATTCAGATCACTAATCGGACCAATGTTCGGCATTGAATCTTCATCTTCACCTTGGTTCAACTCATCAATGGTGATTTTTTCCAGAGCGGAATGATTATCAATTTCCAATCCTGTCATATTATCCAGAGGAAATACGGTTTCAGGTAAGACAGTGGATTCATCAACTTGAGTGTGCTGTGACAAATCGAGCATATCATCGGCGCTTATGTCTTCGTCGAGCGCCATATTTTCAAAATCACTTGTACTTGCCTGCTCAATGTCGAACTGTGGTTTAACGTTAGAAAATTCTAAAACGGTTTCATCTTCATCATCAGCATCGGTTATACTGCTTCCAGACAATTCCAAAGGCGACAAATCAGTTGCTAGTTCTTCAGTAATATCATTATCGTCAAGTTCACTACTAACAAATGCAGACTCATTAACAATGATATCTTCATCTAAAACGTCTTCACCAACGGCTCGTGCGGATTCTAGTTCGGTAGCTTGCTCATCGAGGCCTTGTAAAACACTTTCGCCCATTTCAAATGCTTCACCGTCAATTTTGGATTGAACATTTTCAGACAAAATATCGTCTTCATCTGTAGTTAGATGCTGTGCATCCCCACCGCCAACTACAGCTTCGGTATAAGCGGCGATCACCGGTGCATCACCTTTACCTCCAAACAATGCATGATGCGGTGCAAGTTCACGTCCCATTTCTAAAGCGCGTAACCAGATTGGATGGTCATCTTTATTTAATGTCGTTTTAACCAACTGGGCTTGAGTTTCAAATTCACCTCGATTACCCATGAGATAATATATTTCCAACAATTTGGCTTGTAGGTCGATACGATCCGGTTTTGATTCGATCGCAGCCTTAATTAACTCTTCAGCTTTATCGTATTTCTCATAAGCAATATAAACATCCGCTTCGGAAATCGGGTCAATGTCACCTAGACCTTCATTATTTTCTACATCGGCTGCATCATCATATGCACTATCATGGGTTAAGGATTCAATCACCGAATCGTGCTCAGCCGCATGTAGGGGCTCTCCAGCAAGCACTTCTTCAGACAGTTCAGGTAGACCTTGATGTGCTTGTTTTTGGGATTTTGCTTTTTGTATGGTTACCCCCCATGCACCTAAACCTACTAGCAATAAAATCCCTATTATCGTGGCCAAGGTTAAGGTATCACTGCTCCAATCGGTTTCTTGCGTTGTTTGTTCTTCCAAGGGAACTTGTAAGTCCATTGGCTGCTGCGTACTCGCTTCGATTTGCGCTAGAATCGCTTGATCTTCTTCAGTCAACTCACCTTGTTTTTGTTTAATTGCTTGCAATTGTTTGAGTTGTGCGTCTTTCAGTTGCAGTAATTTATGCATTGAACGCACTTGATCTTCGAGCGAAGCCAAACGTGTCTGCAATTCTTCATTGCGTCGTTGCGCTACTTCCATTTGTTCCGTGGCAAGTAACAGCTCTTGTCGCACCGATTCCACTTCCTTGTTCGCCATGTCCAAGGCTTGATTGGTAGAATCCTGATTCAAATCTTCTGGATCGGGCGTGACTAAGGTCAGGCTAGTTTGAGACTCCTGTTCCAATTCCGCCATCTCGCCCGAACGAGCAGGGGCTTGCTCGGGTAGTGTTTCGGTGGATTCGGCCGCAACAGCACGTTGACCTTGTACTTGACGCCGATAAGCCATCCAATCCTGGTGCTGGCGCGAAACCTCGGCAATGGCTTCGTCAATACTGGTGCGCAATATCGAATCACGATCTTTAATGCGTAAAATCGCTCCGGCCTTGAGCATACTGACATTATTACCAAAAAACGCCTCCGGATTATCACGTAATAAAGCCAACATCATTTGCTCAATTGTCACATCATCCGGACGCATTTCATTTGCAATACGCCAGAGGATTTCACCCGCTTTAACTTTATGGGCTTGTGATGCAAATTCACTTGAACCACTAAAGCTTGTGTCTGTACTTTCCAAGTCTTGTTGAGTACTCATCATCGGCTCTGATGAATCAGCATCAGGAATCATTGCAGGTTCAGCTTGGCTCTCGTCCACTGAAAAACTAGGAGCCGCCCCTGCTTCCGGCGTCTCCATAGGCGATTCTTTAATTAACTCTTCAAACAATGGCGGGTCGAGCAAAACCGTAAATTCACGGGTTAAGCGTCCATCACGCCAATTAATTTCAATTAGAAAATTCAAGAAAGGTTCTGATACCGATTTATCAGTACTTATTTTAATTAAGTACTCACCGGAACTGTTCTGTTCAATATCGAACTGGAGTTGCTCGATTGTGGGAGTAATTTCCGCACCCATGCGCGTAAACACATCTTTATCTGCTAGTGTTACGCTGAGTGAACGAATATCATCAGCGTTAACGCTAAGCAAAGGAATTTCTGCGACTAAAGGTTCGTCGAGGTTCGACTGAACATCAATAATGCCTACACCCAGCGCAAAGCTACGCAGTGGTACTAATAATAAAAGCACCAACCATAAGCGAGTAGGCAAAATTCCCCTCCAGTTTTTACGACACTTCGCCATCCTTAATTCCATTACTATTGTTTTGCTAAAACAGCCTGTATCCAGCGGCTTTAAAGGATTACAAGTACTTGTCGGCAAGTATCTCTGCAATCTGAACACTATTTAATGCCGCACCTTTTCGCACGTTATCCGATACCACCCATAGGTTTAAACCATTAGGATGGGAAATATCTTCCCTGATGCGACCCACAAATACTGGATCAGTACCGGCTGCTTCGGTCACTGCAGTCGGGTAGCCGCCGTCCTGGCGTTCGTCTAGAAGTTGCACACCGGGTGCCGCTTCAAGCAAGTCCTTAGCCATGAGTGTAGTAATTTTTTCTTTAGTTTCAATGTGTACCGCTTCTGAGTGCCCAAAAAATACTGGCACACGTACCGCTGTTGGATTCACCATAATATCTTTATCTTCGAAAATCTTGCGGGTTTCCCACACCATTTTCATTTCTTCTTTGGTGTAGCCATTATCCATGAACACATCGATATGGGGTAACACATTGAACGCAATTTGCTTGGGATACACTTCAGTTTTAATTTCTTTCATATTCAATAATGCGGCTGTTTGCGCCGCAAGCTCTTCGATGGCTTCTTTACCAGTGCCCGAAACCGCTTGGTAAGTCGCAACGTTAATACGACTAATACCGACTTTGTCATAAATTGGTTTAAGCGCAACCAACATTTGTATGGTAGAACAATTTGGATTGGCGATAATACCTCGACCTTTGTAATCGGCAATCGCGTGTGGATTGACTTCGGGAACAACCAGTGGAATATCGTCATCGTAACGAAACTCAGATGTGTTATCGATAACGACGCAACCTGCCTGCGCTGCTTTGGGTGCATAAATTTTCGAAATCGAAGCACCTGCCGAAAATAATCCAATTTGCACTTTGGAGAAATCAAACGTTTCCAAATCCTCGACTAAAATATAACTGCCTTTATATTCGACGCGCTTGCCTGCAGAGCGACTACTAGCCAATAAATAAAGGTTGTTGATTGGGAACTTTCGTTCTTCCAGAATTGATAACATCGTTTCGCCTACAGCTCCAGTTGCACCGACGATCGCGACATCAAATTGTTTCGACATTGAGTTGTTCCTTTTTGCTAATTTGTTTTGTTAATCGATTTCATTACTAATTCCACCACCACGGGCGCATTCTATGCCTTGCAAATCACCTTCATGCAAACCACCAAGTTCAGCCCAAGTGGTACGCATGATGGCAGCAACCACGGCATCGCCCATTTCTTCGGTGCCCACTTTGCGTGTGCCTTGCGTATAAATATCGGGGGTGCGCAAACCTTCGTTCAACACAGTCTCAACACCTTGTTCAATCCGGCGTGCTAATTCAGGTTTATTAAATGAATATCTTAACATCATTGCCACTGACAATATTGTGGCGAGTGGATTGGCAATGCCTTGTCCTGCAATATCAGGCGCCGATCCGTGAATCGGTTCGTACATGCCTTTACTATTTGCATCGAGTGAAGCCGATGGCAACATACCGATTGAACCGGTTAACATAGCCGCGCAATCTGACAAAATATCACCAAACATATTCGTCGTTACCATCACATCAAATTGCTTTGGTGCACGTACTAATTGCATCGCGGCGTTGTCCACGTACATATGCGATAAAGTTACATCTGGGTAATCTTTGGCAACACGCTCCATGACTTCTCGCCATAATTCCGTGCACTCAAGCACATTGGCTTTGTCAACTGAGCATACGCGTTTATCGCGTTTTTGCGCAATTTCAAAGGCAACGCGACCAATGCGTTCAATTTCAGATTCGCGATAAATTAACGTGTTGAAACCTTGTTTCTCACCGTTTTCTAGTTCGCGAATACCGCGTGGTTGGCCAAAATAAATGCCACCAGTGAGTTCACGCACAATCATTAAATCTAGACCGGCGACAACTTCTGCTTTCAAGGTGGATGCACTGGCTAATTGCTCATAGAGTAATGCAGGACGAAGATTGGCGAAAAGATTCAGATTGGAACGCAAGCCGAGCAGGCCTTTTTCTGGGCGTATGGCAATGTCCAGGCTTTCCCATTTGGGGCCACCGACCGCGCCAAGTAAGACTGAATCGGCTTCATGAGCCAGCTTGAGGGTTTCGTCGGGAAGCGGCCCGCCAGTAGCGTCAATCGCGGCTCCACCAACATGAGCTTCTTCTAATTCAAAATCCAGTTCAAATTCACGTTTTAAACATTCGATGACTTTCGTCGCTTCTTGCACGATCTCGGGGCCGATGCCATCCCCGGGTAAAACCAGAATCTTTTTCATTATCAATACCTTAGAACCTAAAACGATTTTTGCAGAGCGACATTATCGCGATCTGGTAGCGCTAAATCGTTGTATATCCCGATTCCAAGCAACCTGGTGTCACGAAAAATCTAACTCCGCAAAGATCTCTTAATAGAATTAAATATTTATTAATGCCTACTTTAATTGATTATGCGCCAAACAACCAGGGGGCTTCCACCTTTCGTCGGCTTTCATAAGCACGAATATCATCCACTTTCTGCAAAGTAAGCCCAATATCATCTAATCCATTTAATAAGCAGTACTTGCGGAAGCTATCGACTTCAAAACCAATATTTGAGCCAACCGGACGGGTGATGGTTTGCGCTTGCAAATCAATTTCGAGTTCATAGCCCTCATGGGCGAATACTGCTTGGAAAATTTCCTCCACAACAGTTTCATCTAACACAATAGGTAAAATGCCATTTTTGAAACAATTGTTAAAAAATATGTCTGCAAAACTCGGAGCGATAATGGCGCGGAAACCATAATCTTCCAAGGCCCAAGGTGCGTGCTCACGACTCGAACCGCAACCGAAATTTTTGCGCGCCACTAAAATTGACGCACCCTGGTAACGTGCTTGATTCAATACAAAATCAGGATTCAATTGTCGTTGGCTATTATCCATGCCTGGTTCGCCATGATCTAAATAGCGCCATTCGTCGAACAAATTAGGACCGAAACCCGAACGTTTAATGGATTTTAGAAACTGCTTTGGAATAATCGCGTCCGTGTCAACATTGGAACGATCCATGGGGGCGACAATGCCTTTTAATGTGGTAAATGCTTGCATATTGTTCTCCTTAAACCTGCGTGAAGTGACCATGAATCGCAGCCGCAGCAGCCATGGCTGGACTCACCAAATGGGTACGACCGCCCTGCCCTTGACGCCCTTGGAAATTTCGATTTGAAGTGGACGCACAGCGCTCGCCTGGCTCCAAACGATCAGCGTTCATTGCCAAACACATGGAGCAACCGGGTTCTCGCCATTCGAAACCAGCTTCAATAAAAATCTCATGTAAACCTTCCGCTTCAGCCTGGGCTTTAACTAAACCTGAACCTGGTACCACCAAAGCTTGTTTAACATTAGCCGCGACTTTCTGCCCTTTGGCGATGAGAGCAGCAGCACGTAAATCTTCAATGCGCGAATTCGTACATGAGCCAATAAACACCTTGTCCACTTTTATCTTAGACATGGGTGTCCCGGCTGTTAATCCCATATAATCCAACGCTGCTTGCATACCTTCGGCTTTGACCGCATCGCTTTCCTCGGCTGGGTCAGGCACTCGATCATTTATGCTGACGACCATTTCCGGTGAGGTGCCCCAAGTGACCTGCGGTTGAATTTGACTAGCATCCAAGTTCACAACTTTATCGAAAAACGCACCCTCGTCGCTGACCAAGTCACGCCAAGCCAATACTGCTTGTGGCCATTGATCCTCAGATGGCGCATAAGGACGCCCTTTGATGTAATCGATGGTAATATCATCTACCGCAACCATACCAGCGCGTGCACCCGCTTCGATTGCCATATTGCAAACACTCATACGTCCTTCCATGGATAAGGACTGAATCGCAGAACCAGCAAATTCGACGGCATAGCCTGTACCACCTGCGGTTCCAATTTCACCAATTATGGCCAAAATAATATCCTTGGCAGTCACTCCAGCGGGTGCTCGACCTTCCACGCGGATTTGCATATTCTTAGACTTTTTCTGGATCAAGCATTGGGTTGCTAGCACGTGTTCCACTTCAGAGGTTCCTATGCCAAAGGCTAAGGCTCCAAATGCGCCATGAGTCGACGTATGAGAGTCACCACAGACCAAAGTCATTCCCGGCAAGGTTGCACCCTGCTCAGGGCTGATGACGTGTACGATACCCTGGCGTTGATCGTCCATACCAAACTCGGTAATAGCAAAATCAAGGCAATTCTGATCCAAGGTCTCAACTTGTAAACGGGAAATTGGGTCGCTGATACCTTGAGAGCGATCGGTCGTCGGTACATTATGATCAGGCGTCGCCAAAACACTCTCCACCCGCCAGAGTTTGCGCCCGGCCAAACGTAAGCCCTCGAATGCTTGCGGTGAGGTGACTTCGTGGACTAAATGCCGATCGATGTACAATAAACTTGTGCCATCTTCTTCGGTCTTCACAATGTGGCTATCCCACAATTTATCGTATAAGGTTCTCGCTGCCATGATTCCACTCCCATTCCTGATTTGTGGGGCTATTCTACGACCACGTTAATAATTACTCAAATTCATATTTTTCATATATCCCATTCCATTTGGGAATACAGCAAGCTAAAATCAAAACTTATGGATATTGCCTCATTACACGCTTTTCTTGCAGTGGCCGAAACCGGATCGTTCAGTACAGCCGCAGAGCGCTTATTTCTCACTCAACCCGCTGTGAGTAAACGTGTTGCCAGCTTGGAGCAACAGTTGCAACAACGCTTGTTTGATCGCCTAGGACATCAGATTATGCTCACAGAAGCGGGCCGCACACTGTTACCTTATGCCATTAACATCACTCAAACCTTGAAAGACAGTCAGCAAGCGATAGCCGATTTATCTGATTCGGTGTCTGGACGTTTGAACATGGCCACCAGTCACCACATCGGATTACACCGCTTACCCAGTATTTTAAAGCAATTTAATACTGACTATCCGGCGGTGGATTTGGACATCCAATTCTTGTCTTCAGAGCTAGCGTTTGAACAAGTGGCCAATGGCCGATTGGATTTAGCAGTAACCACCTTACCCAGCCACTATTCCGACCAATTAAACGTGACACATTTATGGACAGATGATCTGGAAATTATCTGCTCCGTGAATCATCCATTAGCACAACAAAAACCCTTTTGCCTAGAAGCTTTGGCATCATACCCTGCTATATTGCCCACCCAAGATACCTTTACACGGCAATTGATTAATCAAGCCATCGAGCCAATCATTGGTGTGATCAATGTGAGCTTGCAAAGCAATTATTTGGAAACCGTCAAAATGCTGGTAAGTGTAGGGTTGGGCTGGAGTGTGCTACCGGGAATCATGCTCGACAAAAAATGTTATGTGCTACGCGACTCACGCTTTCAACTACAACGCCAACTAGGTTGCATCAATCATCAAAACCGCACGTTATCATCGGCGGCCCGAGAATTTATTAGCCGTTTATCCCACCACAAAAAAAGGCAGCCTAAGCTGCCCTAATATGGAATGTGACAGGTTTTGATCTAGATGTCGTCATCCACTGCTGGAAAATCAACATCACCAAAATCTTCATAGTCATCGTAAAATTCTTCCATCATCGTATCCCAATCTTCAGTAATATGAACTGAATTTGGTTCACGATAACCGTCATCAAAGAAAAAACTATCGTCTGAGCGCTCCATTCCCGTGCTGCTTGCATTATGTTGTGCTGCTGATCTAGCCATGGTTGTATCCCCAAATGCGTGTCCGATGTTAATTTACTAATCGTCCTAACTGTGACCGGGTTTAGGTGATGCAAGCCTAATATTGTGAAGCGCTTCACATTAAACATGTGAAACGGATATTGTGTTTTTGTAGTAAGGATTGATTACCAGTTTGATGGCATGTGATTGAGAAAGGTCAGATTGAATTGATGGCAGAATTTTATTACATCAGCCAACATATGATTAATCTGCCATTTTTCATTAACCTGATAACCTTTGTCGTTTGGATAGGCATATTCAGGCCGAAAACGGGAATGACCTTGAAAGCCGATAACCTCAGCCATGCGTGCATCATGATAAAGGCGAACTTTCAGTTCCGCGTGGGAAAAGGATTGATGACTTCCAATCGGTGACAAACAAATAGAAACTGTCATTGTATACTTAAATCGCTCCACAACTTCAACGCGCAATTGCATAGTACTATTATCATCAGTTGCAATTGCAAAATCGGTGTTGCAAAAATCGGGCAAAAGATTTTGTAACAACAAATAATTGGCTTCATACAATTTTGTTGAATTCTTTACTCGAGCTTTGCGTTGTTGTGTTGTAATTAACATGTCTAATATAGCGTCAGATTAGAGTCTTCACTTTACTTCTTTACAAGTCTAGCAGGAAATTTTGTTTATGGATACTGTGATATAATTAAAGAAGAGATTGACTTTATGGCATGAAAAAAGCGATTAGACATTTGCACTTTATGTGCATATAATTTTCCAATTAATCGGATAATTAATCGGACACCCATTCTTTCATTCGTGCACGTAAACGAATCATCGCTTGGCTTAGTAATTGACTAATGCGTGATTCACTCACACCAATAACCGAACCAATTTCACGTAAATTTAATTCTGAATCATAATAAAGTGTGACGACCATTTTTTCTCGTTCAGGCAAACCCGCAATGGCCTCTACCAATCGACTTTTAAAGCGCTCATCTTGAATATCATCAAGCGGGCCTCCGGTACGCTCCAGCATTCCAGTTTCCAGTGCTTCTTCATCCACACCAAGCTCTTCAAAACCAAACATACGAGCACTATTGGCATCTTGTAAAATCTTATAATACTCTTTGAGCGTAATGCCCATTTCATTTGCCACTTCTTCGTCTCTTGCGTCCCGACCGGTTCGAGCTTCAATTGCACGCACAACTTCAGTAACTTCTCGTGTTTTACGGTGCACAGATTTTGGTGCCCAATCATTGCGACGCAACTCATCTAACATGGAACCACGGATACGAATGCCGGCATAAGTTTCAAAACTTGCGCCTAATTCAGCATTATAGTTTTTGGTTGCTTCTAATAAGCCCACCATACCCGCTTGAATTAAATCGTCGACTAACACCGATGCGGGTAAACGTGCCATTAAATGATAGGCGATGCGTTTCACCAACGGTGCGTGTTTCGCAATCATTTCTTCAAAACCGGGATCACCGGGTAATCGTGGATAGGGTGAACTTGTCATTAGTACCTACTTCTTTCAATCAAAATCTTTAAGCAAGGCTTAGTTGATTGGGACTTGTTTCGACAATAAGCAAGTGATGCTTTAGCAGATTATTAATAAGGGAGAAGTGTCATTTAGAGTCACTCTTGAATAGGCGAAGTGAAAATAATTCGAAATCTAATCGACAGCTATCTGTAATAAATAGGGGAAAACAACAATCACACAGACTGAACTTTATAATTCTGCTAAAATAAAAAAGCCTGGCCGCTTACCAGACCAGGCTTTTCCTCGATTTGTGGTGTTCTTAGCGCACCTTATTGTGCCATCACAGATCGAGCATGGGGGCCGTTCGCCCCTTTTGTCTCGGCGAATTTCACCGGTTTTCCAACTTCTATTTCATCAATATTTAATTTACTTAGATCATCAATACTAAAATAAATTTCACGACCATCTTTTGTTTCAACGAAACCGTAACCCAAATCCGGAAACAGTTTACTTACTTTCCCTTGTTGACTAATATTATTGTTGCGTACAAGATCGGCCCTGCGTCGAGCGCGGTTATCAAGCAACTGCCGTTTTGCTGCATCAAATGCATCACGTATAGCAATGTAAATGTCTTGATGCGGTTCGCGTCGAACGACTAATTCCGCACCAGGAATTGTTAAATCGATCCTTACATTATACATTGCGCCATGTTGTTTGTGCT
>JAOUJM010000263.1 GCA_029883265.1 Gammaproteobacteria bacterium | reverse complement strand
CGTAGGCGAAACAAACCAGCTTATTCTGTGTATGCTGATTTTGATGTTGTGATTCAATGTTTAGCGAGTAATTTTACCTTTGATTTAGTGAAATAGTTCTCTGAACTTGGAACGCTATCCGTTCGAAAATAGCGCAGTAGTAGCGACTAAATTTCAATTCAATAAAGGATTATTTTATGAGAATTCACTTATGCAAGCCCAGCATCAACTGGGATCGGTGGCTGCCATTTTCGCAGTTTCCTACTGTTTTTGTTTTAGTGGTATTAAGTTTATTTGGTTCAGCTTGTTCCATAGGTTTTCATGATGGACAACGGGTGACAGATCGCAATAGTACTATTTATCTATCAGGTTATATTACCCAGTCGGGAAGTTCAGGCGCAGATGTAAGAGTAAAAGCATTTAATGTTAATACGAATACTTGGGATACGGTTGCACGTTCGTCCATCGATGGAAGTGTCGCCTCTAGTGTGAGTTTTACCATGGCCGATGGTACCGAACTCTATTCATGGACAGCCGGTAACAAAGTTTTACCTGCGCAATATTGGCAAGCGGGTGTGGGAGGCTATTTTGCTCGGGTTCGTGCTGAATGGTATAACGGCTCGGGTTCAAAGGTGGCGAGTTTGCTCTATCCACGAAATGATTGGGGGCAATGTTTTTTTGAAAATTATGACGGTCAAAAAAATACGCTGAGTTACATCACAGGTAATTGTTTTAGTCATCGTAGCGAAGCTTATATTTATACCCAAAACTACCGTGAAGGATCGCTATTCTGTCCGGCGCCAGGTGGGGCACTGAGTAAAACCAATGGTCACTATATGTTGAACGAAATTCCAAGTTGCGCTCGCAGTATTATTAATACTCATATGCGGGAAAGAATCGATGCCAGTATTATTGACGATCATTATGAAATTGAGCATAACTACGGGCCGTATGCTCATGAGAAAGAAACCGTCACGCGATTTGGCAACGACTATAGTTTGGGTGGATTTTTCGGTGGCCATGAACGTTACCTGCGTAAAATGGAGCGTCATGTCATGGTTTATGATTATCCTTGGATGCCAAAAGGCAAGATACCATCCTGGGCGCCGCATACTAGCATTCCGTGGCAATTCCAGACGGCCGTGGCTTCATCGGGTGGAAATTGTGATTCACAAAGCGCGGGTTGTAATGGTTGGCTATCTGGTTCTGTAGCTGATACCACACCGAATGTCGCAACACCGGCCAATATCCAAGGTGCAAGCTTGTGTACCGCCACGACGACATCACAATTACATTCGCGAACCAACGGATGGCACGGCGATGTTCATTTTGCGGTTGGTAATAATTTTTACAGCTTTGATTCGCCATCATTTCCTTTATTTTATCTGTGGCACAATTATGTCGAAGATATTTGGCTTAATTGGAAACGTTGTGGACATGCAGGGCCTTAAGTTAATGCAATAAGTATTGCGGTGACAAGATTTGTCACCGCAATTTAATGAGGAATTAAATTATGAAAACAAAATTAGGGTTGTTATTAAGTCTGGTGGCCGGAATTGTTTTGTTAGTATTGTATAATGCGAATCATGAGTTCGCTCCGGGTTTGACGTTAGCGCAAGCCAATGCATCGATAAATTCTAATACCACTGCAGTGGTTTCACGTGAGGCTCAAGAAACACTTGCATTGAATACCCAAGCAACGGAGGATAATTCGGCCCAGCAGGAACGTACCGAAATTGACAATTCATTGGCATTGGTCTTGGATAGTGACGATCAAAAAAACGATGCAGACATAGACAAAATATTTTCACCAAGTGTTGATTTGGCCACCAAACGCCAACTCATTATCGAACGTCGTCAACGCTTGGCCGATCACTATGAGTTTATTCTCAATCAAGAACCAGCTGATGTGCAGTGGCAATCGCAATTAACTCAACAAGCGCATAATGCGTTGACAATCGTGCCAAGTGTCAAAGGAATTAGTGTAGCAGCAACTTATTGCACACAAACTTTATGTCGCTTAACCCTCAGCGCAGAACAACGTCAGCAACATCAACAGTTATTACAACTAAGTACTATATTCGGACAATTAATGGGTAGTGATGCTTGGACGCACTCAAATACGAATAGTTTAGTGTCGAATATTTATATTGCTCGACCACAACAGCAATTACCCAATATCAGTTCATAAAAAAATCTATATTAAATAGCCGAGTCAATTTATGTTGGCTCGGTTTTTTTGATAACACTATGGGTAATGGTACTGATAAGAATTGTTGAGGTGTATTTTTCATTCGTTTGGGTACTTCAGATTCGATTTATTTGCTTAAAAAAAATCATAAACATGTGCTTATTGTGCTGCAAGTGATGAGTTTGTATTGATATTTCATTTCGGTGTGCTTGTGGTTACAACACGGTGTTGTTCTAGCGCTTCTATTAAAACTCAAAGCGATAACCAAAGTCAGTTGAAAATTCAAATACACTGAATTCAGAATCTCCTTGCCCGGCATAAGGCCCGCCGCCATATATGCTAGCGACCCATGGTCCCCAATAAAGCTCCATAAGAATGGTAACGGCCATACCGGTGTCATCAATGTTAACGTTTAAGTTTTCTTGGCTATGGTCTTCGGTGAGTATCATGTTGCCATGGGAACGAAGATAGCCGAGACCCAAGCCCGTGCCAATTAATAGGCCAAAGCGTTTCTCTCGCTGATTAGGCGCTGCGCCAAACCAAACAAAACCCGTCGGTGTGAAATAGGCATAAAAGCCATCGACTTGGGTATGTAGGTTTTTTTCAACAAGATTCACTTCTTGCTTATTCATCGAAAAACTAGAAATACCCGATGCGAAATAATAGCCAAGGCCAATTTTGCCTTTACCGAAAGTTTTATAGGGCGTTCCCAAGCGAAGCATATAAGTGAAATACATGCCGTTGGTCATTATACCTGTCGGTTCTAAATCATCGACATGGCGATAAAAATCAAAATCGACTTGTTTGATAGACAAGCCTAATGTGATCCCGTAGCTGGAATTTGTTTCTTGTGCTTCAACAGGGCTGATTAGAGCTACGGCTAATACACTGCTTAAACAATAAAATAGGACTCTGATCATGATCGGATTGATTTTTTACGAAAGATAATGCGCATATTTTAGGTGGATTCGTTTAAAATAACTAGTGTTAAAGGTGTTGAGGAAAGAATGAGAAGGGGCAGTAATCAATCAGTGTGAATGGGTAGGTGATTTGAAAATGCACAACAAATTAAAAATCATTTGCTTTTCGATTATTTTAAATCCTAAATTGTTTCACCATTTCACATAAATCATCAGAAAGCGTGACGAGTCCATTGGCTGAATCAGCGGTGTCGTTGGCCAGTGTTACCGAACGTCGTGTGACTTCGTCGATACTTGTGATATTGCGATTGATTTCTTCGGCAACTGAACTTTGTTCTTCAGAAGCGGCGGCGATTTGTGCACTCATATCGGCAATTCGACCCACCGAGCTAGTGATTTCACTGAGTGCTTCCCCCGCTTGCGCAGCTTTGTCTACACTCTCCTGGGCTTTGGCATGACTGCGGTTCATGACTTCCACGGCTTCATCAGCCGCTTGTTGTAATTGTTCAACCATACCTTGAATTTCCGCCGTAGATTCTTGCGTGCGCACGGCTAACGAGCGTACTTCGTCGGCAACTACAGCAAAACCGCGGCCTTGTTCGCCCGCACGTGCGGCTTCAATTGCAGCATTAAGTGCCAATAAATTAGTTTGCTCGGCAATACTTTTTATGGTTGTTAAAATACTATCGATTTCGTTTGAGTGATTTTCTAAGCGTTGAATGACTTCTGCTGAACGGGTGACCTCACTAGCAAGACTGTTGATTGAGCTTATGGTGGTGTTAACAATTTCATGTCCATTGGCAGCTTTGGTGTTTGAGTTTTCGGTTTCCTCCATGGTGTTGCTGGCGTGTTTTGCGACTTCAGCAATTGCTGTGCTCATTTGATTAACAGCGCTGGCGACGTTATGGGTTTCTTTTTCTTGTTCAAGCGCACCTTTACGTGCTTCTTCACTGACCGCAGCAAGCTCGCGTGAAGAGGTGGTTAATGGCATGCTTGAGTTTGCAACTCGTTTGATCAAATCATGTAATAAATGGATAAACGAATTAAAATGGTCAATGATATCGCCTACTTCATCTGTGCCGCGAATGGGTAAACGTTTGGTTAAGTCACCACTACCATCGGTGAGTTCCATTAATGAGTCCTTTAAGCGATATAACGGTGGTAATATTTTCAAATAAGTAAAATAATAACTAAACATACCTGTGACTAATATCAAAACACTAAACCCGACACTCACGACGCGACTGGTGTTAACTGTTGTGCTCAAAGCCTCGCTGGCATTTTGCTGTTGAGTAGTTAATTCGTTGGAAAAGGCAACCAAGGCGTCAGCTAATTGAGCGGATTGAGCATCGAAGCCTGTGCCTGCCAGTTGCATTAAGCGGTTTCCAGCTTCCTGTCCTTCGTCTATATAAGCATGGGCCATTTGTTCGCCTGCCTCATGCAATTTGTTGATGCGGCCAATGATTGTAGATATCTGATCCTGGTAAGCTGGCAACTCGTTTGCGAGTTTTTCTGCAATGACGAGCGCTTGATCTCGATGATCAGCCGCTTCATCAAATCCGGCGCTATTATGCGAGGCCGCAACATCTGTAAGAAATTGTTGAATTTGCACTACTTGGTAGCGCATGTTTAGAAAATCTGAACTGGCTTCTACGAGTTGCTGCTGGTGTGCTTGGCTCTTTTTTAAAGTCTCGCCGACCATCCAGTTTATAAGTGTGACAAAAGACACCGCAAAAATAAAACCAACAGCGGAGATAATGAATAACTGGCGGATAGTTATGGAAAAAATAGAGCGAACCATTGTTAATCCTTTAGCAATATCCGTTATATCGGCGAAAAAATTCTCAGCTTAAAGGATATGATTACAACAGAATGGTTTTACATGTTTCATAAAGCATTGAACCTGGGTGCTGTTGACCGTTCATTTTTACACCAAAAAAACTCAGTAAAAGCAGAATTAATGTGCTAGCATATATTCTAGGGGTGAAAAAAATAATATAGTTTTTATCGCGTGGGTTTGTAATGGAAGGCGACAGCATAAGATCGCAATTCATACAGGCAGTAAGAAACTCATGTGTGTGCTATCTGATATAGTTAGAAGCGCACAGCAATACAATCAGCTGTTGATTGCGCGATAAAGCCATTTTGGATTGATACGAAAATAGGATGGTCGTGATATTCAATACTGACGCCCCGCGCGCGCTAATTCAATTTGTTTTGCTGATTTGCACGCTAGCCCTGAGTGCTTGCGCCGAGCATGTCGATGTAAGCAACAATCAAAAAGCTAAGACGTCCGAAAGTAACCAGAAATACGACGGACTACTAGTAAAATTACCGAATGAAAATAATTTGTTCCAGCTGGATAAGTCCAGCGGATTTTCGCGTATGCACGTAACCAAAGCTTATGACAGCTTATTGCCCGGCTTAAAACATGTTTCAATCGAAGACTATGAAGACCCAGAGCAAGCCATTGCAAATTTGAAAGCCGCTTATCCAGAAATTGAATTTATTGAGAAAAACTATTTGCTTGAACCTTCACTACTGGCAAACGATGAGCATTTTAAACTGCAATGGAGCTTGTCAAATCTGGGGCAAAGTGGTGGCACTTCAGGTGCGGATATCAACATAAGTGAAGCCTGGGATCGGCAAAGCACCAGTACAAATGTCGTGCTAGCCCTGATTGATTCGGGTGTGGATATAACCCACGAAGACTTACGCAATAATATCTGGCGCAATCTTAATGAGATTCCTGGAAATCATATTGATGATGACAAAAACGGTTACATTGATGATGTTCAAGGTTGGGATTTTGTTGAAAATGATAATCAACCTACGGATGATTTTGATCATGGTACTCATCTCGCTGGAATCATAGCCGCCACGGGAAACAATCAAACAGGCGTGAGCGGAATTAATTGGCGAGCGCGTATCATGCCATTAAAAATTGTGAACCAACAGGGCAAGGCTAGTGTTGCATCGGCGATTGAGGCAATTCAATATGCGATCCGTATGGGTGCTAATATTAGTAATATAAGTTGGGGTGCCTATGCGTACTCCGAAGCCTTGTACCGTGCAATGCGGGCAGCCGCTGAAAAAAATCATTTGTTTATTACAGCTGC
>JAOUJM010000517.1 GCA_029883265.1 Gammaproteobacteria bacterium | reverse complement strand
TGTTTTCAGTGGTTTGACTAAACATCCAGTAAACAAAACCTAATACAAACATATTTTTGCAACGATCGATTTCTTTGATGCCTAAGCCACTATCTTTTAGCGCTTCTCGAGTAAGTTTGGTAATATCAATGGCATGCAATTCGTAGCCATCCAGTGAGTGGTCTTCTAAAGGGTTTTCGTTGTCTATGTATTTTGCCAGTTTTAAGTTCTTCGAATCGAAACCGCTACTGTTAGCGATAATTATCCCACCCTTTTTTAGGTTACTTAGGTTTACTTTTAGTGCAGCAGCATTCATTACCACCAATATATCGAACTGATCTCCTGGTGTAAAAACTTGTACGCTGCCAAACTTTAGCTGAAATCCTGAAACTCCTGAAGTGGTACCCACAGGAGCCCGAATATCTGCAGGGTAGTTTGGAAAAGTACTTATGTCATTACCAAAAAGTTCTACTGTTTCAGTAAACTGCCCTCCCGTTAGCTGAATGCCGTCACCGGAGTCGCCAGCAAACAGCACTACTACTTCTTGAGATTCGTTAAGTATATTGCCCATATAATTTTATATTAGTGATAGATGCATCAATATATAGCATATATAACCATCATCATATAATATTTGTTACGTGAATTCCTGATTAATATCAGGAATTTTAGAAATAGTTACATGAAAACAAACCCATTGAGGTGGGGTTGATTGTTTTTATGAGGTACAAAATGTTAGTATGCGCGAACACGCTTCCCTTCCATGAAGTTCACAAAGGCTTTATTGGCGACTCTAATACCACCTGGAGTTGGGAAATTGCCAGTGAAGTACCAATCTCCGGTGTGGTTAGGACATGCCTTTCGCAAGTTCTCAGCAGTTTGATAGATCACCTCAAGTTCGGCTTTCATTCCTTTCGGTTTTACAATCTCAGTTATTTTCGTAGATATTTCGTTGTGCGTAAATTGATTGTAAAGGATATTTACCTCATTGGTCTCAATATTTTGTTCTAGGGCTACCTTAGCTTTTTCGTACACTTCGTGGAGTAAGTCTTCCATACCTCGCTCTTTAAGCAGCGTCATCAATGCTCTAAAAGCTACAAATTCATGAATTTTTGACATGTCAATTCCATAGCAGTCAGGGAATCGAATTTGTGGTGCAGAGGATACTATTACTATTTTTTTTGGATTTAATCGATCCAACATTTTTAGAATGCTTTTTTCGAGGGTAGTTCCCCGCACTATCGAGTCATCAATTACAACTAGTGTGTCAACGCCTTTTTCAATTACTTCATAAGTGGTGTCATAAACAGCGGCAACCATTTCGTCACGCTGGTCGTCATCGGCAATAAAAGTCCTCATTTTTACATCTTTCATTACCAGTTTTTCAACTCTGGGTCTGAATGACAATATTTGATCGAGAGAATCAACATGAGGTTTACCTTCTAGAATAATTTCTTTTCGTTTTTGCACTAGATATTTATCCATGCCTTCCATAAGTCCTAGAAATGCTGTTTCTGCCGTGATTGGAATGTAGGAAAACACGGTGTGCTTTAGGTCAAAATTGATGGCTTTAAGTACTTGAG
>JAOUJM010000262.1 GCA_029883265.1 Gammaproteobacteria bacterium | reverse complement strand
TTCCTTGGACCCAAGTCGTCAAGCTGCACGAGTTACCCGTGAAATTGCAGCGCAATTGGCGGAATTAGCAAAGTCGTTAGAGCAAAAACATTCTGCAGAAGAAGTCGCTTCATTTCTTATGCGTTGTTTGTTTACCATGTTTGCAGAAGATACCAATCTTATTGATAAAGGGAGTTTTACTGAATTACTTGAAAGCATCAAAAACACTCCCGATCATTTTATGCCACTAATGCAAGATCTGTGGAAAACCATGAATGATGGCGGTTTTTCTCCTACATTGCGTCAAAAATTATTGAAATTTAATGGTGGCCTATTTGCTGATGCGACAGCGTTACCACTCGATAAAAGCCAAATAGAGTTACTAATAAAATCTGCCAAAGCCGATTGGCGGTTTGTGGAGCCAGCAATATTTGGCACCTTGCTTGAGCGCGCACTGAATCCGACAGAACGTCACAAGTTAGGCGCACACTATACGCCACGCGCATATGTGGAACGCTTGGTGTTACCAACCGTTATTGAACCTTTGCGTGAAGAATGGCGTGATGTGCAGGCGGCGGCAATTGCACATCAACAGGCAGGTAAATTGGATAAAGCCGAGACAGTCATTCGCGATTTTCACCACAAGCTTTGTAAGGTGCGAGTTCTTGATCCTGCTTGTGGCTCCGGCAACTTTCTTTATGTCTGTTTGGAACATATGAAGCGACTAGAAGGCGAGATACTGACGACATTAGAAGACATTGGTCTAACAGCAATGTTTGATCAGGAAGGTTTTACTGTCGATCCCCATCAATTTTTAGGCATTGAGATCAATCCTCGTGCCGCAAAAATTGCCGAGATGGTGCTGTGGATCGGCTATTTGCAGTGGCACTTTCGCACCCAAGGCAAAGTTCAGCCCCCCGAACCGGTACTACGCGACTTTCACAACATCGAAAACCGTGACGCCGTGCTCGCTTATGATGGCATTGTTGAGGCCCGCGACGCCAATGGCCAAGCCATCACCCAATGGGATGGTAAAACCAAAAAACGTCACCCCGTCACCGGCAAAGAGGTGCCCGACGAAACCGCCCGCATTACAGTGGAAAAATATGTCAATCCAAGAAAAGCCGAATGGCCTGAAGCCGATTATGTGGTGGGTAATCCACCATTTATAGGCGCTGGCCCCATGCGTTCTGCTTTAGGCGATGGCTATGTCGAAGCGCTACGCAAAACCTGGAAAGAGATTCCCGAGTCATCGGACTTTGTTATGTATTGGTGGCACAAAGCGGCGGAGTTAACCCGAGAAGGCCAACTCAACCGTTTTGGCTTTATCACCACCAACAGCATCAAGCAGACCTTTAACCGTCGTGTGGTGCAAGCGCATTTAGAAGCCAAGAATCCGCTGTCGCTTGTCTTTGCAATACCGGATCATCCTTGGGTGGATAGTGCAGAGGGCGCCTCTGTTAGGATTGCTATGACAACTGCTTGTTCTGGCAACATTGCAGGCTTACTTAGAGAAGTTATAGATGAAATAAAAACAAATAGCGATGAATTCGGCATTGTTTTATCTCAGAAAATTGGGATTATTCATGCAAATCTAAAAATTGGCGCAAACTTAGCAAAAATTTCTCCTTTAAAGAGTAATTCCAATTTGTGTAGTCGTGGTGTTCAATTGATTGGAGGGGGGTTCAGAATAAATGAGGAGGAGGCGTATAAGCTAGGTTATAAAAAATCTTATAAGGTCCAAAGTATTATAAGAGAATATAGAAATGGCAAAGACTTGACCCAGAAACCGAGAAAAGTATATGCGATTGATTTGTTTGAGTGCGATATTGAAGAGTTGCGAGTAAACCAGCCAGCAATATTTCAGTGGGTATATGAACGTGTAAAACCTGAAAGAGACCAAAATAGTAGGCCATCGTATCGAAATAACTGGTGGGTATTTGGTGAACCCAGAAAAGAATGGCGAAAAATGTACGCAGATATTAGTAATTATGTTTCAACAGTAGAAACGAGTAAGCATAGAATATTTATTCCACTCGAGAAAAATATTCTTCCAGATAATAAACTTATAAACATTGCATTAGATGGCCCATATTATCTGGGTATTCTTTCCAGTAAAATTCATATGTCTTGGGCTTTAGCACTGGGAAGTATTCTTGGTCCAACGCCGGTCTATGTAAAATCATTATGTTTCGAATGCTATCCTTTTCCTGATTGCTCCAATGATCAAGTTAGGTATCAAATCAGTAAAATATCCGAGCAATTAGATGGTCATCGCAAACAACAACAGGCCGAACATCCTGACTTAACCCTCACGGGTATGTACAATGTGTTGGAAAAACTACGCAGTGGTGAAGCTTTAACAGCCAAAGAGAAAGCCATTCACGAGCAGGGTTTAGTCTCGGTGCTGAAAGAGATACACGACGAACTGGACCACGCCGTCTTCAACGCCTACGGATGGGATGATCTGGCCGAAAAACTCGTCGGCCTGCCCGGCGCCACTACACCGTTGCCCGATAAACCCGACGTCCAGGCCGAGGCCGAAGAAGAAATGCTCAAACGCCTAGTCGACCTCAATGCCCAACGTGCCGCTGAAGAAGCCCAAGGCCACATCCGCTGGCTACGCCCCGAATTCCAAGCACCAGATGAAATCGCTCATACTCAAAGCAAGCTTGGATTGCCAAAAGAGGAGAAAACAGAAGTTGCAGTTGATGCAAAAACTCAGTTGCCTTGGCCAAAAGACCTGCAGGAACAAATTAAAGCTGTCCGTGAAGTTCTACAAAAATCACCGATGGACGGGGAATCAGTGAACGAACAATTTAAAGGTAAGAGTAAAAAGAAAGTAGAAGCCGTACACCAAGTACTAAGCGCATTGAAAGAGCTAGGTATCGTGAACTGCGACAAGAATAATACTTATAGTATATGAACAAAAAATATAAGGGTCTTGTTTAGGTCAAAATATCGTGTAGAGAGCATATGATATTGGCAATAGAATTTTTAGGGTTGATTAGATAGTAGATTAGATTTTTGGCGAATTGTTCAACGCCGCTAACGATCAGGAATAATATTTAATATTTTACTTTAGGTAACGGGTAGGAAAATGAGTGAAGAAATACAAAAACAAAGACTATTAGATCTACTAGATTATGTACGATATCTAGGCGAACTTAATCAGAAGCCTGCCTTTACTGTAGACGGGTATAAATCTCTAAAATATGCAGAAGAAGATCTTAGAGGAAAGATAGGTATTCATCACGACGTACCTGATGGCGAGGGAGGTAGTGCATGGCTCAAAATCGAGCGACTGCATCGGATTGCACCTCCTCCGACACCGAAAGAAATTGAAGAGTGGGTTTCGGTTAGTAACGACCCAGAGCTGACCGTTGAGGTTAAAGACAAACTAGTAAGAACGATGTCGGAAAAGGCGGCAGAAAAATTAGTAGAAGAAGGCAGGGTAGCGGAGGAAGACGTAAGGGAGATTTTGAGAACTGAGCAGCATGGCGTGCCAAAACAAAAGGACGTAATTTTTCGACTTGATAAGCAACCCGACATAAAGGCTGCCATTGAAGAATATATTAATGAACACTGGTATGAGTGGGCAGAAGACGAAAAACCAAGACGTAAAACGATAAAGATATATGACGGATTATTTAGCCTACAGCAAACCATGGAAACACATGCGGAGGAGCAGGCACTAGAAATGGTCTGGGGCATGGGGGTTGGTCGTTGGAATTGCGAGGGTCATAAAATTGATCACCCAATATTAGAAAAACTTGTCGAGATTGCAATTAATACCGACGACGGTAGTATTTCTATCACGCCAAGAAACACAGACCCCAATGTCGCAATTGGTCCCTATTTCGCGATGGATATTCCAGGTGTCGAGCCACTTCTTCGGTTCTCGAAGAAACATTTCAAGGAGCTCTCTGAGGATGTGGAGGTTTCCCCTTTTTACCGCGAAAGCTTCGAACCGGTATTGCGGCAGGCGGCAAGCCAATTAAGTAAGAGTGGTACTTACTGGCCTGACATAAATAAAGATAGGGAGAATAGGGGACTACCTGATTTCACTGATGAGCTTCAAGTTACAGACACCTGGATGATTTATGCGAGGCCACGTAGTGTTACCTCGTTGATTCAGGACATAGAAAGGTTTAAAGATAAGGTAGAAAACGACCCAAGTACGGAAATATCTACACCAGCGAAACGCTTGGTAACGGAGCTCTCTACAGAAAAACCGAATGTTTCTTTTGGAGGCTTTGGCGAGGCCCCAAGCGCGTCTAACGTAGCAGGCTCGAGTGACGATAGTGAAGAACTGCTCTTTCCAAAGCCATTTAATGATGCACAAGTTCAAATTGTAGAGCGTTTGCGACAAAACGATGGCGTGGTTGTACAAGGGCCGCCAGGAACTGGGAAAACTCACACAATCGCTAATATAATTTGTCATTATCTAGCTCATGGGAAAAGTGTACTTGTTACCTCGAAGGGAGAACCGGCATTATCGGTGTTGCGTGATCAAATCCCAGAGGATATCCGAGATTTAACTATTAGCCTGCTTACCAATGAGCGTCAAGGTCTGAAACAATTGGAAGCTGCGGTGAGGTTGCTGGCCGGAGTCGTGAGTCAAAAAAACTTGCGTGATCTGAAACACGAAGTGACGAGCTACGAGCACCGAGTAAAGGACATCAAACAGCGTATAGGTAAGATAGATACTGAGCTAAAAGAATGGGGTACCAGACAACTAACAGAGATTGAACCCGCGTTAACCGGCTTAGATTCTCGTATGACCGCTATGCAATTGGCAACCTTGGTAGTTGCTGATAAAAGCGAGCATTCGTGGCTTCCAGATAAGCTAGGGCCGAGCGACCGTTTCGATCCCCAATTCTCAAACGATGATATTGTTTCTCTTCGAGATGCAAGGCAAGCACTGGGTCTTGATATTGTCTACGTAGGTAAGTCGTTACCGGCAAGCAATGATTTACCGGATAGCGCAAATATAGGTGCAATCCATGAGGATCTGGTAAATGCGACAAAATTAGGTCAAAACGCTGAAAACGAGGGTTTACCGCCTTTGGTCAGCTCTGTTTCTAATTTCTTCGACAGGGCGGAGGAGATATTGCCTCAGTTGAAAGACTTGTTAAGACTTTCAGAAGAGATGGATCAAGATGTTTGGCTAAGAGGGCTTTTTGATCGTTGGGTGAAGAACGGGCTAGAACATGAAGATTTGACAATGGTCGAAGAGACCTTTCCTGTTCTCACAGAGTTAGTTGAAAGACGAAAAGCATACATCAAGATACCACTCAATGTACCAGATTTGGGCTCTTTTAAAGCATCTGTCGAAACCGCCATCGATAACTTAATTGCTGGCAAGAAGGCATTTGGGATATTCGGCTTAGGAAAAAACGATCAAAAGCAGCTTTTGGAAAAAATAGAGGTTAATGGGGAATACCCGAAATCGTCCGATGACTGGCAACATGTAAAGGATTATTTGAAATTTCAGGACGACGTAAGGATATTTATTGTTCGTTGGAATAGTGTCGGGGTTGAATACGATTTACCCGAGCTGGAGTACCGATTCGGTGATTTGATAAAAAATCTACATGACCTTTTGAAAAAGATCGATCATACAATACATGTAGCAACAATAGCATGGCCAGCCGTTTATAAGGAGCTAGGAAACCTGTTTCCACACGGGCTTAACGTTCGAGCTGTTTTACATGACAAGAGCGAGGTGAAAAGGGCGATAAAGGCTATCGAGACATATTCGTCTCGAATCAAATTAAGTAGCCAGAGGGATAGGTTAAAAGATATTAGAATAAAGCTGTCTAAAAGCGATGGCGAAATTGTCGAGAAACTAAGGGGTTTTGTAGATACGAATATTGGAAGCCAAATTATTTCGTCAGATAGTGTCGTAAGCGAATGGCAGAGTTTGTTAAATGAGTTAGGGCGTATTAACGACTTGAAACCTCATATCAATACCGTCGCTCGGGTGTCGGATGCAATTGCAGGATCAGGGGCGCCAATTTGGGCGGACAAGCTTCGAAGAGAAGTTTCTTTCGAGTCAAAAGATAGCTGGACGCCAGATATATGGGCGGATTCTTGGAGGTGGCGCCGGCAGGAAGCATATATAGAAAGTATCGACAGCCGAGAGAGAATTAAACATCTCACTTCCGAACGCGCAGTCTTAGATAACGATTTAAAAAAGACTTTTTCGAATCTAGTGAAGACGAAGAC
>JAOUJM010000516.1 GCA_029883265.1 Gammaproteobacteria bacterium | reverse complement strand
ACATACAAAACTAAAAACTAATTATCGACAAAATTCAAAATGCTTAAGAGCTTTCTAAATACTTTAGTGCTTTTCTTGGTAATAGCGATAACTCAACAAAAAGTATTTGCTGTCGAAACAAGTGCTTTATCATCACCACAGTGGCAATGGCAACTTGGCGCGACCGCGATTTATCAGCAATTACGTGAAGAGAAACTGCACAAACTTCGAAATCATGGGCCGGTGATCTTGAGTGAAGCCGTCTTAAATAGGCGAAGTTCTTCGAATAAACAATCGCTAAAATTTCATTTGCCGATTGGTGTTTTGATTGATCGTTATGGTTTTCCAGTGATAAGTTTTCAATATGGGTTTGAGGCTAAGGGTTTTTGGCCCATGGAAAAACAAACCTCTGTTGGTTATCTGTTGCAGGCCAATGCTCGCTATCGCTATTTTCCTGAATGGGATGATGCACATTTATATTGGTTAAGTGATTATAGTTTTGGTCCTGCTTTATTGCACCGGATTCAGCAATACCCAGGTTTGAGTCTTCAAGCAGGAATGGCTTTGTTTTCTTGGGTGTCGGTTTCCCCGCAGCATCGTTTAAGCAAGTTTGATAATATTTTAACACTGTCGGGTTTTTTTAAGGTGCCGCAGCAGAATTTGAAATTTAAACATCTTGGTGAATTTCAAAACCTGCAATTCAATTTAAACTACCAGCCGGCAAAACATCCACGCCAGCACATGCATTATGAAATGCGCTTAATTCGATTGCTTGAAGCGTTGCAATATGTCGAAGTATGGCATGGTTTGGGGTGGCGATATGCGTTCTAATATTTTAACAATCGTCACAAGTGTATTAGTCATGCTGCTACTAGCCGCTTGTGTCGCGGAAGGCGATTTAAAACTAGCGTATAACCGCACACCGGTAGATCTTGGTGATGATTGGACAATAGCCAGCCCTGAGTCTCAAAACATAGACATTGCTGCAATCGAATTTGCCTATGAGCGTTTTTTTTCCAAGGATGAATATCGCAACGCGATTAGTCTATTGATAATTCGCAATAACTTTCTAGTGGCGGAGGGTTATGCGCGGGATATGGGTGATCGCACACGCTATGAAGCGGTACAGTCGATTAGCAAAAGTATTAGCGCCTTGCTAACCGGTATTGCAATTGATGAAGCTTTAATAACATCATTAGATTTAACAATTAATGATATTTATCCTGACAAGTTAATGCGTCATGTGGATAAACAAAATATTAGCCTGCGACATTTGCTCACCATGTCCTCAGGCATTGAGTTTGATAATGATAACTTCCATGTCGAGCTGGTAAACAAAGGTTCGACCGACACAATTGACTATATTTTAAATAAACCATTCTATAATTCACCTGGCGTGGAATTTTACTATCGCGATGCTGATCCACATTTATTAAGTTACGCACTCCAACGCTTATCGGGGCAATCCTTAGCGGCTTATGCTAGAACCCGCCTATTTCAACCTTTAAATATCAGCAACTATGACTGGATCAAAGATAGTAATAATATCAACTATGGTGCATATGGCGTTTATTTGACACCGCGA
>JAOUJM010000515.1 GCA_029883265.1 Gammaproteobacteria bacterium | reverse complement strand
ACATGATATGCTGAGTTTATAGACCCTATGCTAATAATTGAATAAATAATCCTCCCTTTGTTTTTACTGGTATATTATCACCATCACCTTACTCATAATAAAGGAGGAAACAATGAATTCTATTAGCACAAAGAATGAACAAGAAAAAGATCCGATAAAATATTTTTTAGGCATTGATGTACACAAAAAGCAGTGGGTAGTGACCATTAGGGCGCTTGGAATGTATTTACAAACCTTTTCTATGAATCCTTCTCCCAAAGAATTAGCGGCTTATCTTCGTCGCAATTATCCAAAAGGAAAGTATTACAGCGTCTATGAAGCTGGTTTTTGTGGCTTTTGGATTCATCGTGAATTGATGTCTCTGTGGATAGAAAGTAGAGTTACGAATCCGGCAGATGTGCCTACAACGAACAAAGAGAAAATGAATAAGCGCGATACGGTAGACTCTAAAAAATTGGCTAGAGAACTCGAAAAAGGTGATCTTACAGCGATTTACATACCAGAGATAGACCACCAACAGCTTCGCTCTTTGTGTCGTTTACGGCACAAGTGCTCACAGCAGATTGCGCGTATTAAAAATCGCATAAAAAGCTATTTGTATTATTATGGTATTTTTCTTTCCGATGATCAGATTTCCAAATCCTGGAGTGCCGCATTTATTAGCCAACTTGAAGAGCAGTGCAAGGAAGAGACGGCTGGATCTGTGTGTCTTCAATTTCTCGTTGAGGAATTGAAAGAACAACGCAACCGGTTATATCGCATTGTTCGTGAACTGCGCAAATTTGTCCGCAAAAGTGGATATGCTTCAACTTTGAAGTATTTACTCACAGTCCCGGGAATCGGGTTTACTACGGCGATAACGTTGATAACTGAAATTATTGATATCCATCGATTTAAGAATCTAGATCACCTTTGCGCATTAGTGGGGCTCGTTCCTTCTACAGACTCAAGTGGCGAAAAGGACCGGAATACAGGTTTAACACCGAGAAAAAATAAATACCTAAAACATCTGATTATCGAAGCTTCATGGATGGCAATTCGTAAAGATCCACATTTACTGGAGTGCTACAGCCAACTAATTCGACGCATGCGCAAAACTGACGCAATCGTTCGAATTGCTCGAAAACTATTGAATCGAATTCGATATGTCTGGAAAAATCAAACCGCTTATCTTCCTTTAACTGCTAATTAAATCAAAAATCAGAAAGAAGGATAATCATAAGAGAAAAATACCATTAAGAAATTGTTTTATTGAGCTATAATTTTTTTTCCGTGCGTGACCGCGAACGGCGTACTGCAGCCCCTTTGGGTGTCTGTTCATTTTGTAGACTGCGGCCGCACCATTTAATAATTTGACAAGATCTTGCAGCATGACATTTACACGTCATTGACTGCTTATAACAGTATAATTGAAACTCATAAAACGACTTCTTATCTGGGTAAAAAATAGTGAGAGATCATCATGAACCGTACATAAATTAAACTGAATTTTACATAGCTGCCGAGGGAGGGCAAAAAAAGTTTATCCTAAATGTCTTGACATATTACATAACAGGGTACGCCGC